>NZ_JAZDXA010000056.1:0-26057 GCF_040170545.1 Sphingobium sp. MK2 | reverse complement strand
CGTTTCTCGACTTCGCTCGAAACGAACGGATGGTGGGGTGTTCGACACTAATTTGCGAAGTCGTGATTTGCAAATTAGCAAATTTACATTTGCGAAAAATCGCAAAGCTTGGGACAGAGCCGCTATAACACGTCCGCGCAATGACCGGAGAGATATGCCTATGTCGAAGCTCGCCATTATCGAACAGCTTGAAGCTAAGCGCGAAGGCGCACGAATGGGCGGTGGCCAGCGCCGTATCGACGCCCAGCATGGCAAGGGCAAGCTGACCGCGCGCGAGCGGATCGAGGTGTTGCTGGACGAGGACAGCTTCGAAGAGCTGGACATGTATGTCGAGCATAATTGCGTCGATTTCGGCATGGATGAAGCGCATATTCCCGGCGACGGCGTGGTCACTGGATCGGGTACGATCAACGGGCGGTTGGTGTTCGTGTTCAGTCAGGACTTCACCGTCTATGGCGGCGCGGTGTCCGAACGGCATGCGATGAAAATCTGCAAGATCATGGACATGGCGCTGAAGGTCGGCGCGCCGGTGATCGGCCTCAACGACAGCGGCGGCGCGCGGATTCAGGAGGGCGTGGCCTCGCTTGCGGGCTATGCCGAGATTTTCCAGCGCAACGTGCTGGCGTCGGGCGTGGTGCCGCAGATCAGCGTCATCATGGGGCCATGCGCGGGCGGCGCGGTCTATTCACCCGCGATGACCGACTTTATCTTCATGGTGAAGGATAGCAGTTTCATGTTCGTGACTGGCCCCGACGTGGTCAAGACGGTGACGAACGAGGTGGTGACCCAGGAAGAGTTGGGCGGCGCAGTGACGCACACGACCAAGTCGGGCGTGGCGGACGTGGCGTTCGAGAATGATATCGAGGCGCTGCTGGCGGTGCGCGATTTCGTGGATTTCCTGCCCGCGTCGAACAGGGAACCCGTGCCGGAACGGCCGAGCGCGGACCCGTGGGACCGGATTGAGCCGAGCCTCGACACGCTAATTCCGGCCAATGCGAACCAGCCCTATGACATGCACGAACTGATCAAGAAGATCGTGGATGAGGGCGATTTCTTCGAGGTGCAGCCCGCGCACGCTGGCAATATCATCTGCGGCTTTGGCCGGGTCGAGGGGCGGACGATCGGCATAGTCGCCAACCAGCCTTTCGTGCTGGCGGGGGTGCTGGACATCAATTCGTCCAAAAAAGCCGGGCGTTTCGTGCGCTTCTGCGATGCGTTCGAGATACCGATCGTAACGCTGGTGGACGTGCCAGGCTTCCTGCCGGGGACGGCGCAGGAGCATAATGGCATCATCAAACATGGCGCGAAACTGCTGTTTGCCTATGCCGAAGCGACCGTGCCCAAGATCACCATCATCACCCGCAAGGCCTATGGCGGCGCCTATGACGTGATGGCGTCCAAGCATCTGCGCGGGGATTTGAACTATGCCTGGCCGACGGCGGAAATCGCGGTAATGGGGGCCAAGGGCGCGGTCGAGATCATCTTTAGGGGCAAGACGGCGGACGAGATTGCCGAGCGCACGGCGGAATATGAGGCGCGCTTTGCCAACCCGTTCGTGGCGGCATCAAAGGGTTTTATCGACGAGGTGATCCAGCCGCATTCGACGCGGCGGCGGATTGCGCTGGGCCTGCGGAAACTGCGCAACAAGGCGCTGGAGAATCCGTGGAAGAAGCATGACAATATTCCATTGTGAGCCATGCATATGACTTATCCTCCCTCGTCATTGCGAGCGAAGCGAAGCAATCCATTGGCACACTCTATGGATTGGCCCGTCGCCTGCGCCTCCTCGCAATGACCAATGGTTTTGATGAGCAAAGTCATGCAGCCAGCCGTGTATGTCATGGCGAACAAGCGAAACGGCACGCTCTACACCGGCGTTACGTCGAACCTGCCGCAGCGCGCCTGGCAACATCGGGAGGGCGCGGTGGACGGGTTTACCCGACGCTACGGCTGCAAGATGCTGGTCTGGTACGAAACGGCACCCACAATGGAAGCTGCGATCTTGCGCGAAAAACAGATCAAGGCCGGATCAAGGGCGAAGAAAATTGCGCTTATCGTCGGGTTCAATCCGGGATGGAACGATCTTTATGATAGCATCGCTCAAGGTTGAAATGTCGATGGATTGCTTCGCTGCGCTCGCAATGACGAGGATATTATGAAACTAGGCCGTCTCAATCATATCGGCGTCGCTACACCCAGCCTGGAAAAGAGCATCGCTTATTATCGCGATGTCATGGGCGCGACGAAGATTCACGAACCGTTCGACCTGCCTGCGCAGGGGGTGAAGGTGTGTTTTGTCGATACGCCGGGAGAAAATGGCACGGCGGGCACGCAGATCGAGTTGATCGAGCCGTTCGATGAAAGCTCCCCAATCACCGCCTTCATCGCCAAGAACCCGGCCGGGGGGCAGCATCATATGTGTTACGAGGTGCCGGACATTCTCGAAGCCAAAGCGTGGTTCGAGGCGAAGGGCGCGCGGGTGCTGGGCGATCCGCGCATTGGAGCCCATGGGACGCCGATCTTCTTCGTGCATCCCAAGGATATGAACGGGGTGCTGACCGAGATCATGGAGACGCCCAAGGACGGGCATTGAACTAAACTCCTCTCCCGCAAGCGGGAGAGGATACGGAGCCTTGGCGGCTTGGCCGCCTAGGCGAAGTTGGTGAGGGCCAGCGACGCGCAAGACCCTCACCACTGCGACTAAGGCCCGCTGCGCGGACCTAAGTCTCGTTGCCTCTCCCGCTTGCGGGAGAGGGGTAAGAGATAGGGTAGAAGATGACCGACAAGCCGACGCTGGACGACTGGGCTGCCGCAGCCGCCAAGGAAGTGAAGGGCAAGGATTTGACCTGGGCGACCCCGGAAGGGATCGCGGTCAAGCCGCTCTACACGGCTGAGGACGTGACCGTCGATCCGGGCTTGCCGGGCTTTGCGCCGTTCACGCGCGGCGTGCGCGCATCCATGTATGCTGGGCGGCCCTGGACCATTCGGCAATATGCGGGCTTTTCGACCGCCGAGGAATCCAACGCTTTCTATCGCCGCAACCTCGCCGCCGGGCAGAAGGGGCTAAGCGTCGCCTTCGATCTGGCCACCCATCGCGGTTATGATAGCGACCACCCGCGCGTCACCGGCGATGTCGGCAAGGCGGGCGTGGCCATCGACACCATCGAGGATATGAAAATCCTGTTCGACGGGATTCCGCTCGACCAGATGTCGGTTTCCATGACGATGAACGGCGCGGTCATCCCGATCCTGGCCTTCTTCATCGTCGCGGGCGAGGAACAGGGCGTCGACCGCAAATTGCTCGATGGGACCATCCAGAACGACATCCTCAAGGAGTTCATGGTCCGCAACACCTATATCTACCCGCCCGAACCGTCGATGCGGATCATCAGCGACATTTTCGGCTATACTTCGCGCGAAATGCCCAAGTTCAACAGCATCTCCATTTCCGGCTATCATATGCAGGAAGCGGGCGCGACGCAGGTGCAGGAACTGGCCTTCACCATCGCCGACGGCATGGAATATGTGAAATATGGTGTGGCCAGCGGGCTGGACATCGACAAGTTCGCCGGACGGCTGAGCTTCTTCTTCGCCATCGGCATGAACTTCTTTATGGAGATCGCGAAGCTGCGTGCGGCGCGGGTGCTATGGCACCGGGCGATGACGCAACTGGGGGCGAAGGACGAGCGGTCCAAAATGCTGCGCACCCATTGCCAGACCAGCGGCGTGTCGCTGACCGAGCAAGACCCCTATAACAACGTCATGCGCACCACCATCGAGGCAATGGCCGCGATGCTGGGCGGCACGCAATCGTTGCATACCAATGCGCTCGATGAGGCGATCGCGCTCCCCACCGACTTTTCCGCCCGGATCGCGCGCAACACGCAGATCGTGATCCAGGAAGAGACGGGGATGACCAAGGTGGTCGATCCACTGGGCGGCTCCTATTATGTCGAGGCATTGACCCAGCAACTGGTCGATGAAGCCTGGGCGATCATCGAGAAGGTGCAGGCCGATGGCGGCATGGCGAAGGCCGTTGCGGCCGGATGGCCCAAGGCGATGATCGAAACCGCCGCCGCCGCACGGCAGGCGCGGGTCGATCGGGGTGATGACGTCATTGTCGGCGTCAACAAGTATCGCTTGGCGACCGAGGACTTCCTCGAAACGCTCGACATCGACAATGCCAAGGTGCGCGAAGGCCAGATTGCGCGCATCAATCGGGTGAAGGCGGAGCGGGATAGCGCGAAATGCGAAGCCGCTTTGCAGGCGCTGCGCGACGGTGCAGCCAAGCCCTCCAGTCTCGACAACAACCTCCTCGCCCTGGCTGTCGAAGCCGCCCGCGCCCGCGCGACGCTGGGCGAAATCTCCTCCGCGATGGAAGAAAGCTTTAATCGCTACGGCACGCAGCCGACGCCGGTAAAGGGCGTCTACAGTGCACCTTATGCAGGCGACAGCCGCTGGCAACAGGTTCTTGACGGCGTGCAGGCCGTCGAGCGGCGCCTCGGTCGCAGGCCCAAACTCCTCGTCGCCAAGATGGGGCAGGATGGGCATGACCGGGGCGCCAACGTGATCGCGTCGGCATTCGGCGACATGGGCTTCGACGTGGTGTCGGGGCCGCTGTTCCAGACGCCCGAAGAAACTGTGGTGCTGGCGCTGGAAAGCGACGTCGATGTTGTGGGCGCGTCGTCGCTGGCGGCGGGCCACAAGACGCTGATCCCCGACCTGATCGCCAAGCTGCGTGAAGCAGGTCGCAACGACATCAAGGTGATCGCAGGCGGCGTCATCCCGCCGCAGGATTACGACTTCCTCCGTGACGCGGGCGTCCAGGGCATTTATGGACCCGGCTCCAATGTCGTGGAATGCGCCGCCGACGTGCTGCGCCTCCTCGGCCACAACATGCCCCCGGTGGAGGATGCTGCCTAATGAACGCCACGAATTCCCAATCTCCGTTCGGTTCGAGCCTGTCGAGAACAGAGGTCGCGCAGGGTTCTCGACAAGCTCGAACTGAACGGGTTGGGGGGACTGCCCGTAATGACTGGACCCGCCCAGAAATCGCCGCGCTGTTCGACCTGCCGTTCAACGACCTGATGTTCGAAGCGCAGTCGATCCATCGTGCCAATTTCCCGCGCAATGAGGTGCAGCTTTCCACTCTGCTATCGATCAAGACCGGCGGCTGCCCGGAGGATTGCGGCTATTGCAACCAGTCGGCCTCGGCGGAAAGCGGTCTCAAGGCCGAAAAGCTGATGAGCGTACAGGCCGTGATGCAGGCGGCGGCGCAGGCGAAGGACGCGGGCAGCTCGCGTTTTTGCATGGGCGCGGCGTGGCGCAATCCCAAGGAGCGGGACATGCCCGCCATCATCCAGATGGTGCAGGGCGTGCGCCAGATGGGCATGGAAACCTGCATGACGCTGGGGATGCTCAGCGAAAGCCAGGCCAAGGTGTTGGCTGACGCTGGCCTCGACTATTACAACCATAATATCGACACGTCGCCCGAACATTATGAGAAGGTGATCACCAGCCGGACGTTCGATGACCGGCTGGAAACGCTGGAGAATGTCCGCAATTCGGGGATCAATGTCTGTTCCGGCGGCATCGTGGGCATGGGCGAGACGCGCGAAGATCGCGTCGGCTTCCTGCACGCGCTGGCCGTGTTGCCGACCCATCCGCAAAGTGTGCCGATCAACGCGCTGGTGCCGGTCAAGGGTACGGTGCTGGGCAATATGCTGGCCGACACGCCGCTGGCAAAGATCGACGAGATCGAGTTTGTGCGCACGGTAGCGGTCGCGCGGATCGTAATGCCGGAGAGCATGGTACGGCTGAGCGCTGGGCGGGAAAGTATGTCGGATGCGTGCCAGGCGCTCTGCTTCATGGCGGGCGCGAACAGCATCTTCACCGGCGACAAGTTGCTGACCACGGCGAATGCGGGCGACAATGCCGATGCGGCGCTGTTCGCCAAGCTGGGCGTAGTGCCGATGCAGGCAGAGGTGAAGGTTGCGATGGAGGCTGTGGCGGCGGAATGACCCACACGCCCACCTTCGTCACCCCGGACTTGATCCGGGGTCCCGCTGTTCTTCTGGCGCTGCGTTGGAAGAAAGCGGGATGCCGGATCAAGTCCGGCATGACGGTTGACTGTAAGGGGGCGGTCAATTGAAGGCGTGGCCAATGATCGTTCTGTTGATGATCGTGCTTCTCGGCCTTGGTTGGATAATGTTGCAGTCGGGCATGTTCATGCACGGCGATTAAGAAATACACCCGTTCGCCCTGAGCTTGTCGAAGGGCTGCTCTTCTCTTCGAGAGGAAGAACGGGGCTTCGACAGGCTCAGCCCGAACGGCTGATAGGATAGGACTGGGACAGGGAATAAAATGGCAATCACCAAGATCCTGATCGCGAACCGTGGCGAAATCGCCTGCCGGGTCATGCGCACGGCCAAGAAGATGGGTATCAAGACCGTCGCGGTCTATTCCGACGCAGACGCCCGCGCGCCCCACGTCCTGATGGCCGACGAAGCCGTCCATATCGGCCCGTCGCCTGCCGCCCAATCCTATCTGATTGCCGACAAGATCATCGCGGCGTGCAAGGCGACTGGTGCGGATGCGGTCCACCCCGGCTATGGCTTCCTCTCGGAGCGCGAAAGCTTCCGCAACGCGCTCGACGCTGAGGGCATCATCTTTGTCGGGCCGCCCGCCAATGCGATCGCAGCGATGGGTGACAAGATCGAGTCCAAGAAGCTCGCGCTTGAAGCGGGTGTCAATGTCGTCCCCGGTTTCGTCGGTGTGATTGATGACACCGAACATGCCGTAAAAATCTCCAACGAGATCGGCTATCCGGTGATGATGAAGGCGTCGGCCGGCGGCGGCGGCAAGGGAATGCGGCTCGCCTATAATGAACAGGACGTCCGCGAAGGCTTTGAAGCGACCAAGCGCGAAGGCCTGGCCAGTTTCGGCGACGACCGCGTGTTCATCGAGAAGTTCATCGAAAGCCCGCGCCATATCGAAATCCAGATCATCGGCGATCAGCACGGCAATATCGTCTACCTCAACGAACGCGAATGTTCGATCCAGCGCCGCCACCAGAAGGTCGTGGAAGAAGCACCGTCCCCCTTCGTCACGCCCAAGATGCGCAAGGCGATGGGCGAGCAGTGCGTCGCGCTCGCCCGCGCGGTCGGCTATTTTAGCGCTGGGACGGTCGAACTGATCGTCAGCGGCGCGGACACGACGGGGGAGGGCTTCTACTTCCTCGAAATGAACACCCGTTTGCAGGTCGAACATCCCGTCACCGAAGAAATCACCGGCGTAGATCTCGTCGAACAGATGATCCGCGTCGCTAATGGCGAGGCGCTGGCCTTCACCCAGGATGACGTCAAGATCAATGGCTGGGCGATCGAGAACCGCGTCTATGCCGAAGACCCTTATCGCGGCTTCCTGCCCTCCACTGGTCGCCTCGTCCGCTACAATCCGCCCGAAACCGGCACCGACGAAAGCGGCGCGCTGATCCGCGTGGATGACGGCGTGGTCGAAGGCGGCGAAGTCTCCATGTTCTACGACCCGATGATCGCCAAGCTGATCACCTGGGCGCCCACGCGGCTGGAAGCGATCGACAAGCAGATTGAGGCGCTCGACAAGTTCGAGATCGAGGGACCGGGCCATAATATCGATTTCGTGTCTGCCTTGATGCAGCATGAGCGGTTCCGATCCGGCAATATCACCACCGGCTTTATCGCGGAGGAATATCCTGACGGCTTTCAGGGCGCACCCGCGTCACCCGAATTGCTCCAGCGGCTCGCCGCGATCGGTGCCTTCGCCGCCATGGCCCAGGCCGACCGCGCCCGCCGCATCGACGGACAACTCGGCAAGCGCTTGCCACCCCCCACTGGCTGGCAGGTCAAGATTGGCGACAGCGTCCATGATGTGGAAATCGACGGCGATGATGTGACCGTCGATGGCGTGAGCGTAGACATGGCGCTGGAATATACGCCGGGTGATCGCTTGATCGAAGCGGAGTTCGGCGACGAGGAATTGGCGGTGAAGATCGCCCCGACCCGCGCTGGATTCGTCCTGACCGCCCATGGCGCAAGCCACAAGCTGCGTATCCTGCCCGCCCACGCCGCGCCCTATGCCGCGCACATGATCGAGAAGATCCCGCCAGACCTGTCGCGCTACCTGATTTGCCCGATGCCGGGGCTGTTGGTCGCGCTGCATGTGAGGGCGGGCGACAAGGTCGAGGCCGGACAGCCGCTCGCCGTGATCGAGGCGATGAAGATGGAAAATATCCTGCGCGCGCAAAAGGCTGGTGTGGTGAAGAGCGTGTCGGCCGCCCAGGGCGACAGCCTGGCCGTCGACGCGGTCATATTGGAGATGGAGTGACGCGCCTGATAGCGCTGTCGCTGATCCGACAGTCCTGAGCCATAACAAAATGGGCCGCCGCTCCATGAGGAGCGGCGGCCCATTTTCAATCTATCGCAGACATCAGCGCTCGATGCACATCGCCACGCCCATGCCGCCGCCGATGCACAGGGTCGCTAGACCCTTTTTCGCATCACGCTTGGCCATTTCGTAGAGCAACGTCGTCAGCACGCGCGCGCCCGAAGCGCCGATCGGATGGCCGATGGCGATCGCGCCGCCATTGACGTTGACCTTCTCCGCATCCCAGCCCAGTTCCTGGCCGACCGACAGCGCCTGCGCCGCGAAGGCCTCATTGGCTTCGATCAGGTCAAGGTCGGCGACGGACCAGCCTGCCTTTTCCAGCGCCTTGCGGCTGGCCGGGGCCGGGCCGATGCCCATGATCGAGGGATCGACGCCGCAGGTCGCGAAACCCGCGATCCGGCCGAGGATCGTCGCGCCGCGCTTGGCAGCGGCGTCGGCGGTCATCAGGACGAGCGCGGCGGCACCATCATTCAGGCCGCTCGCATTGCCGGCGGTCACGCTGCCATCCTTCTTGAAGGCCGGGCGCAGCGCCTGCATGCCCTCGATCGTGGCCCCCGCGCGGATATATTCGTCAGCATCGACGATGGTGTCGCCCTTGCGGCCCTTGATCGTGATCGGCACGATTTCGTCGACAAAGCGACCTGACGCGCGCGCCGCTTCCGCCTTGTTCTGGCTGGCGACGGCGAAAGCGTCCTGCGCCTCGCGGCTGATCTGATATTTCTCCGCCAGATTTTCGGCGGTGATACCCATATGATAATTGTTGAAAGCGTCGGTCAGGCCGTCATGGATCATCGTGTCGATCAGGCTGACATTGCCCATCTTGCTGCCTGCACGCAGATATTGCGCATGGGGGGCAAGCGACATGTTTTCCTGCCCGCCAGCCACCATGATGTTCGCGTCGCCCGCACGGATGGCCTGTGCCGCCAGCGCCACTGCGCGCAGCCCGGAACCACATAGCTGGTTGATGCCGATGGCGGTGCGCTCCACCGGGATACCGGCGTTGACGGCGGCCTGACGCGCTGGGTTCTGGCCCTGGCCTGCGCTCAGCACCTGGCCCAGGATCACTTCGTCCACCTCGTCGGGCGCGACACCGGCCTGCGCCAGGGCTGCGAGGATCGCTTGACGACCCAGTTCATGCGCGGGGGTCGATCCGAAAGCGCCCATGAAGCTGCCGACGGCGGTGCGCTTGGCGGCGGTAATCACGATGTCTGACAAAGGCCTGATCCTCAATGACGGGGGTTGTTTTCGCCCGCGCCCATAGCATCATCCGCCATGGCTGGAAAGCCAGTCGGACAGTGGATGCCATAGCAATTGGGGAGCCCTGCTACCCACCACCATGCCGACATGACCGAGCGCAAGGCTGCGCTGTTCCGCCAGATCGGGAGCCGCGGCGGCCGGTACGATACGGTCGGTCGTCGAGCGGATCGAAAGGCTGGGGCAGGGTAGGGCTTTGGGATCGATTACTTTGCCGCCAACTGACCACCGCCCTTCGCCGGTCGCATTGCCCGCATAGAGGGCGTCGAACAAGTCGCTTGCCGCAGCGTAGGTAAGCGGTGCCCCTTCATTGGCCCAATCCTCGACCGCGAGGAAGGCGCGGGCCGCGTCCGATCCTTCCTCCATATCGGCGAAGGCCGCATATTTCTGAATCGTGCGCTTTGGGTCCATCGCCCAGAAGCCCGATTGCAGCACTTCCATCGGCACATAGCCCAGTCGTTCGCAGATCGCTTTGGCGTCGCGCCACAGCAGGCTGATTTCCTGCCGGTCGGCATGGGCGAAACCGTCAAACGCCCATGGCGACGCGATCGTGACGACGGCCGTTACCTCGCGCAGCATTGCCGCAGCAATAGCCAATGTGCCGCCCAGGCAATAGCCAACCAGGATGGGCGGGCGCGCCAAATCGACAAGCAACGGCAGCAATCGCTCCGTTATATGTAAATCCAGGCCCATCGCTGCATCGCGGTGCGTTGGCGCCCCCCAATCGACCAGATAGGCATCATGCCCTGCTGCACCCATATGGCGCAGCATCGACCGGCTTTCCGACAGATCCAGCACCTGCGGGGGATTGATCAGTGATGGAATGAACACAATGGGTGCGCGCCCGTTTTCAGCACCATAGCGACATAGTCGGGCGCTTCCGACCGAGGCTGCGCAATGCGGCGCTGGCGGTGGCGGAGGACGCTGCGCATCCTGATAGCGGCGCAAACCCATAAACGCGCGGCGACGCAGTTCAGGATCACCCTCCGTCTCGCGCCATAAAATATTGAGAAAAAGGGGTAATGGGCGCGGTCCATGTTGCGGTGCGACATGGCCCTGTGCTACTGCAGAATGAGGTTCTGAGGGAGAGGCTTTCATGTCCAAATCTAAGGTGGTCAACGAATCCGATCCGGTCGTTATCAAGAAGTACGCCAACCGGCGGCTCTATAATACCGAAACTTCCAGTTATATTACACTCGACCTGCTGTCGCAGATGACTCGTGAAGGGCGCGAGTTCACCGTGGTCGATGCCAAGTCCGGTGAGGACATCACCCATAATGTCCTGACCCAGATTATCATGGAAGAGGAACAGCGCGGCACGAACATGCTGCCCGTCAACTTCCTGCGCCAACTGATCTCTATGTATGGCGACTCGATGCAGTCGATGGTGCCGCAATATCTGGAATCGTCGATGGATGCCTTCCGCAAGAATCAGCAGCAGTTTCAGGAAGCCATGAAGGGTGCCTTTGGCGGGGGACCATTGGCCGAGATTGCCAAGCGCAACCTGCAAATGTTCGAAGCCGCGGCCAGCGCCTTTGGCAATGGCGTGCCGGGGATGCCGGGCGTTCCGGGTGCGACGTCTGCGCCAGCGGCGACAGACGGTAGCAAGGATGACGAGATCGCCGCGCTCAAGGCGCAATTGGCGGCCTTGAACGCGAAGATCGACAAGCTGAGCTGAATAACAGGATCGGACGGGACCATGGCGAAGGCGGATCGGTTAGAGCGGCTGGACGTTCGCCGCGAGGAACTGGAACAGGCCTATCGCGAGGCGCTGATCGCGGCGCTCCAGACGACCGCCAGTGGCAAATGGGGCCTGTTCGATCATCAGAAGGACAAGGCGGCACGGGCCAAGGCGGCCCCGATCGTTGCTGACCTTTGCGAGACCGCCGAAGAGATTAACGAGTTGCGCGCAACTTTGGGCCTGGAGCCATTCGCCCTGCATCAGGATTTCGTGGCCGCGCGTGGGCCGGTATCGTCCGATGCGGTCGGCGAACCCAAACAGGCGCGGGCCTGGCTTGAACGGCTGGGTGTGACCGCCTGACTCTATCGCCATGGTCAGGGGTCGACAGGCGTAGCGCGCTTGTCCTATGGCGCGCCATTCCTTTCCGTTTCTAGCCCAAGGCCCGACCCCGTGAAGCACGCCCTTTCCGTCACCCGCGAGCAGGATTTTTCCGCTTGGTATCAGGCCGTCATTACCGAGGCCGACCTGGCCGAGGAAAGCGGCGTGCGCGGGTGCATGGTCATCCGGCCATGGGGCTATGGCATCTGGGAACGCATCCAGAAATTGCTGGACGAACGGATCAAGGCGACTGGCCACGAAAATTGCTATTTCCCGCTGTTCATCCCGCTTTCCTATTTCGAAAAGGAGGCCGAGCATGTCGACGGCTTCGCCAAGGAAATGGCGGTCGTCACGCATCACCGGCTGATCCAGAAGGATGGCAAGCTGGTGCCCGATCCCGATGCGAAGTTGGAAGAGCCTTTGGTCGTGCGCCCGACATCGGAAACGGTGATCGGCGCGGCGTTCAGCCGTTGGGTCCAGTCGTGGCGCGACCTGCCTGTCCTCATCAACCAGTGGGCCAATGTCGTGCGCTGGGAAATGCGTACCCGCATGTTCCTGCGCACCACCGAATTTCTTTGGCAGGAAGGGCACACCGCCCATGCCAGCGTGGACGAGGCGCTGGAAGAAACGATGAAGATGCTCGAAGTCTATCGCAGCTTTGCGGAGGATTGCGTCGCCATGCCGGTGATCGCGGGCGAAAAGCCGGAGAATGAGCGTTTCCCCGGTGCCGTCGCCACTTATTCCATCGAAGCGATGATGCAGGATGGCAAGGCGCTACAGGCGGGTACCTCGCATTTCCTGGGCACGACGTTTTCGGCGGCGCAGAATATCAAGTTTCAAAATGCCGAAGGGCAGCAGGAGCTGGCCCAGACGACCAGTTGGGGCATGTCGACGCGGATGATCGGCGGCCTCATCATGGTCCATGGCGACGATGACGGTCTGCGCGTGCCGCCGCGTGTTGCGCCCTATCAGATCGTCGTCGTGCCCATGTTGCGCGACAATGACGAAGATGCAGCGATCGTTGACTATTGCACTGATCTGGTCAGCCAGTTGAACGCGCTCGACCTGTTCCGAGAGCCGGTTCGCGCGCTGCTCGACAAGCGCCCGGCCAAGGCCGCGACCAAGCGCTGGGGCTGGGTCAAGAAGGGCGCGCCGATCGTGATCGAGGTTGGCGGCCGCGATGTCGCGGGCGGCAATGTCTCGGTCATCCGCCGCGACCGGCTCTATCGCGAGGATGGCAAGCTCGACAGCCAGATTGTGGCGAAGGGGGACTTCGTCGCGGGGGCCACGGCCATGCTGGCCGATATCCAGCAGGCGCTGTTCGCCGATGCGAAGGGACGGCTCGACAGCAATATTGATAGCTCGATCAGTTCGCTGGATGCGCTCAAGGCCTATTTTGATGCCAGCGCCAAGCCGGGCTGGGCGCTGGTGCAGTGGAGCAAGCCAACCGGCGACGCGCTCGACAAGGTGGTGCAGTGGCTCAAGGGCGAAAAGCTGACGCTGCGCAACATACCGAGCGATGCACCGGCGGCCGATGGTGCCTGCATCTTCACAGGCGATGCCGCGGTGGAACGGGTTCTGGTCGGTCGCTCTTACTGAGCGGCCCGTTCAGGCGAGGGTGAGGTAGATCTCCGCCTCGATCAGCCAGTCTTCGCCACGCTGCCGCCATTTGGCGGTATAGATGCCCGATGCCTGTAATTCGCCTGTGGAGGCGAGGACGCCCTGCCATTGGCCATGCTCCATCGCGATTGGTTCGACGGCCGATGTGATGATCTTATCCGGCGTTCGAGTGTAGATCAGGCGTTCCGCCGCTGCAAATTCGCGCCGCCACGCCAGCATTTGCGCCTTGCGCCCAGCGAGAACCGCACTGTCCGTCCCTGCGACGAGGATCGCGTCCCGCGCCAGCAGTGTTTCGATCGTGCGCAGGTCGGCTTGCGCCAGCGCGCGGTTGAAGCTGGCGCGGCGCAGGCGGATGGCAAGGTCGGTTGCAGTAGTCATAGGAAATGGTCGTAGGGCGTGGCATCAGCCGACGCAATTGGCAGACGGCGCGTCAGGCGGCCAAGCGGTCACTCGACAATTTATCCAGCAACGCAGCCACTTGGCCTGCCGGTATCGGCCGACTGAAGAAATAGCCCTGAATCTGGTTACAGCCCTCGGTGCGCAATATCTCCAGTTGCTCGCTGCTTTCGACCCCTTCAGCCGTCGTTTCGATGCCAAGCGCGTCGGCCAGCGTAGTAATCGCGCGAATGATGGCGGTCGCGCCGTCATGGGCGAGCAGATCGACGATGAAGCTGCGATCAATCTTCAATTTATCGAAGGGGAAGCTGCGCAGGTAGCTGAGCGAGGAATAGCCCGTGCCGAAATCATCAAGAGCGATTCGCACACCCAGGGCGCGGAGCGAATGAAGCGAGCCGAGCGTTGCTTCGACATTATCGATGAACAGGCTCTCTGTGATTTCCAGTTCCAGCCGATGCGGCGCAAGACCTGAGCGCGCCAGCGCCTGCAAGACGATGCTGTTGAGCGTGGCACTGCGGAATTGCACCGGCGAGATATTGACGGCGATGCGAATATCGTCGGCCCATGTCGCGGCTATGCGGCAGGCTTCATGCAGCGCCCATTCGCCAATAGGGATGATAAGGCCGGTTTCCTCGGCCAGTGGAATGAACTGTACGGGCGACACCATCCCCCGTTCGGGATGGTTCCAGCGGAGCAAGGCTTCGAAAGCTGTCACGCGATTTTGTGACAAACCGAACAGCGGTTGGAAATAGAGTTCCAATTCACCCTTGCGCAGCGCATCATGCAGGTCGATTTCCATCGCACGCCGCGCCTGGGCTTCGGCATCCATGGCACTTTCGAAGAATCGATGGCTGCCCTTGCCTTCATCCTTGGCCCGGTGAAGCGCAAGATCGGCATTTTTCAGCAGTTCGGTCGCATCCTGTCCATCCTGAGGGGCCAGTACGATGCCGATGCTGGTGCCGGTAACGATCCGATGACCATGCACATCGAACGGCTGCGCCAGCGCCTTGACCAGCGCTCGACCAATCTGATCGGCGCTGCCATTGCCATTGGGCAGGATCACTGCAAATTCGTCGCCGCCAAGACGGGCGACAAAAGCCTGCGGGCAGATGGCACCCAGCCGCGTCGCCACCTCACACAGCAGCGCGTCCCCGGTCGGATGGCCGAGCGTGTCATTCACCGACTTGAAATTATCAAGGTCAAGGCAGAAAAGCGCGAAGTTCGCGCTGCCGTGGCGGTTGAGCGCTAACGCAATCTGTTCGCGCAGCAAGGTGCGGTTGGGCAAGCCCGTCAGCGAATCGTGGAAGGCCATATGGGCGATCTGTCGCTCGCGATCCTCGACCGCACTCACCATGCGATTGAAGCTGCGGGCCAATTGCCCGATTTCGTCGCGGGTTTCCACGGCCACTTCGGCATGTTGGCCTGCGCTGACCTTGCGCGCGGCCGCCTCCAGCGCGACGATCGGGCGGGCCAGCCGACGCGAGGCGACAAAAGTGCCGGCGATTGCCAGCATCGCGCCCAGCCCGCCAAAACCGAACAAGGCCCAAAGAATGGGCGCATAGTCTCGCAAAGCATGTGTGAGGCTATATTCGAGAACCAGTAGCTGCGGCGCAGATTCTACCAAAGTCGGTACTGCGCGGGCTTGCATCAGGATGCGCTCGCCATTGCGCCTTACTTCGCTGACGCTGCTAGCCCATATGCCGGATTCGGCCTGCGGCAGGATGCGGGGGTGCAGGTCGATGGAAGAAAGTCGGGCGATCTGTCTCAGGTCAGCCGGGCCCATCGTTCGTGCAAAAATAACCCATCCGGTTAGAACGGGCGCGCGAACCGGGGAGGCCGCAGCCATGTAATTTTGCCCACCCCAGCGTGCGACACCGCGCTCCCGCCCCCTATCCAGCGCGTCGAACAGTTGATTCTTCTCATCGGCCGACATGCCCGGCACATGGCCAACCACGGTGCCATCGACACCGACGAACAGGGCATGTTGCAGGTCGAAGCGACCTTGGAGGCTTTTGAGCGCCGATATGATCGTGGGGGCATCGCTCGTGCCGACTGCTTCGCGAAATCCGAAGTCGCTGGCCAGGACATTGCCAGCCTGGGCCATCTGACTGACCTGCATGGCGGCAATGCGATCGAACAGGGCGCTTCCCACGGCCATTTCGCGCCGGATGGACTGTTCGGCATAGGCCTCTATCGCCTTGCGCGTGCCGTAGAGCGATAGCATGGACACACCCAGGAAGAGCATGCCGTAGAATAATGTCATCCGCAGGGTCAGCGTCGATTGCAGCCGCCCAACCCATCGCCGCCACAGCCGCGTGATGGCAAGATAGCGCTTCACCGCGCGCTGCGCAGTGCCAGCGGCACCGTCTTGCTGGCCGCGCCGCTACCGGGAATGGGAATATTCAGCACCAGCTCGTTATCCTTGGACCGCAGCAAAGGGTGCCAGATCGTGACCTGTGCCGTACCCGTCGCCATGCCTGCAATCCGGGCGGCGCCTGCACTGTCGCTTTTGGTCGCAAAGGGCGTGTCCACCACTTTGATGAAGCCCGTCATCTGGTCGTGTATGTTGCATCCAAGCGCGACCGCGCCGGCCGTCTTGAACGTATAGCTGCGCGTCTCATCCTGCCCGAACAATTTGATCTCGAACTTGGCTGGGCGGGAAAAGGAATAGACGTGATGGCGCACCTTATCCTTGTTCGGAAAACTGACCGTCGCGCCAACCGGCACAATCAATACATGCGGAACAAAGGCGACATTTTGCTGCACCATGGCGGTGGGCCAGGGGAAGCGGATCGGTCCTGCGGGAATGCCGCCTGCGGGCCGGACCGATATGACCGCGTCGCTGACGGGCCGACCATCGGTATCGACCAGTTTAAGATTGAGGTCACCGGCGATGGCCGGACTGGCGATACTGACCAACAAGATGAGTAATAAGCGCAAGATGGGCATAGCTGTTTCTCTACAGCCAAATATTGAACAATTGCTTATGGCCGAATGCCCGACCGATTTGGATAGCATCCTCCAAGGCAAATATAATTTTAACCAAACCGGCGTAAGGCACCGGTCATGACACGACATCTTCTCGCCGCGTCCGTCGCGCTTCTCGTCAGCTTGTTTTTAGCCTCAACCGCAAGCGCCAGACCGCTTCGCCATGGCGGCAAGCTTCTGCTCACCAATGGGATCACATCGCTTGAGGGGGCAAGTGGCGGTGGCCTTACGCCTTGGGCCGTAATCGCGGGCAATGAAACCGACGAGGGTATCGGCCTGTCAGCCCATGGCACGATGGTCGAGGTCAAGGATTATGACTATTGGAGCGCAGGCGTAGCCGTCGGTTTTCGTGACCGGCTTGAGATCAGCTACGCGCACCAGAATTTCAACACCAACGACATCGGCACCGTGCTTGGCCTGGGCAAGGACTATGTATTTTCGCAGGACATCATAGGCGCGAAGCTTCGGGTCGCGGGCGATCTGGTCTATGATCGGTTGCCCGCCATTGCGATCGGCGCGCAATATAAGAAGAACGGGCAGGGTGCCGTCGTCCGCGCGATCGGCGCGCAGGATGATGAAGGCGTCGACTATTACGCTTCGGTCAGCAAATTATTCCTGTCGCGCTCGATCCTGCTGTCCGGAACCGCCCGGCTGACCAAGGCGAATCAGATGGGTCTGCTCGGTTTCGGTGGCGATAAGCAAGATAGCTATGGTCTGCAGTTCGAAGGATCGGCCGCCTGGCAATTGTCGCGGCGCGTCGCGATCGGCGGCGAATTTCGCAGCAAGCCCGACAATCTGGGGATCGCACGGGAGGATGACTGGTTCGACCTGTTCGCGGCTGTCGCGGTGCGTCGCAACCTGACCGCCACTGTCGCCTATGCCGACCTTGGCTCCATCGCCACCGTCAAGGGCCAGCGCGGCCTGCTCCTGTCACTCCAGGCCGCTTTCTAAGGACGTCATCATGTCTCTGTTCCTCTCGCTGCTCCTGCTGCAAGCCGCACCCCATGCCATGCCCGGCGAAGATGCCGTCGATCCCTATGTGCCCAATGCGGCCCATGCCGGCGGCGCGCCCTTTACCGGCGACACCATGGCACGGGCATTTCACGGCCAGGACGGCATCAGGCGCGTCGTTGATGGCATGGTTGTCCGCGCCTATGCCGATCCCGTCATTGGCGAGATTTTCGTGGGACATGACAAGGTGCGCCTGAGCCGGACGCTGTTCGAGCAATTCTGCTACTTGCTGAACGCGGGCTGTTCCTACAGCGGTCGCGACATGGCGAGCGCGCACAAGGATCTAGGGGTGCAGCGCAAGGACATGAACCGACTGGTCGAGTTGCTCCAGGAAGCCATGCGCGCGGAAAAGGTCGATTTCCAGGCGCAAAATCGGTTCCTGTCGAAACTTGCGCCAATGCACCATGATGTCGTGAAGCAATAAGCCCATCGTTGCCGACGGTAATGGTGCGCCTTGAAGGGGAAAGTTTGAACCAGCTTTTCTCGACCTTAGCGGACTGGAACCAGCTTTTGGCGGCTATACCGCTGGATGCCTTGGAAGATTCCCCGGCGGCTGATGACCCGGAACCGCCCGCCCCGTGATGGCTCTACCTTGATTCCGTAAACCCCCAAACTTCGTTTCAACCCGGCGCATCATACCCGCGTGTTCACTCGCGCGGGAATGGTGCGTCTTTGTTTGTCGTGACCCATGCCTGATCAGAAAAAACGCGATGCGCCGCTCTCGCTGCGGCTGTCGCGTGATGAACGCGCGCGCCTTGAGCGCGACGCGGCGGGCATCAGTCTGAGCGCATATATAAAGTGGCGTTTGTTCGACCCTGAACGGCCACCGCCGCGCACGCGCGGCAAGGCTCCGGTGCGTGACCATATTCTTCTCTCGCAGCTTATGGCTCTTCTGGGCCAATCGCGCCTGTCCTCCAACGTCAACCAACTCGCCAAAGCGGCCAACAGCGGCTCCCTTCCCGTCACCCCCGAAACCGAATCCGAGTTGCATCACGCTTGCCGCGACCTCGCCGAGATACGCCGGATGCTGGTGCAGGCGCTCGGCCTCGATGCGCGAGATGCCCCATGATCATCAAAGCATCGACACGCGGCAATCCAACGGCGCTGGCGCGCCATTTGCTCAACGACCGCGACAATGACCAGATCGAACAGCATGATGTTCGCGGCTTCATGGCCGAGGATGTCATGGCCGCCATGCGTGAGCAGCAGGCCATGGATCAGGGCGTCAAATCCCGCCAGACCTTATTTTCCGTCTCCCTTTCTCCGCCGCAGGACCAGAGCGTTGACGTTGCCGTGTTCGAAAAGGCCATCGCCGGCATCGAGCTTTCTGTCGGTCTGAAGGACCAGCCGCGCGTCGTCATCTTCCATGAGAAAGAAGGGCGGCGACATGCCCATGCCGTGTGGTCGCGCATCGACGCTGAGCGCATGACCGTCATTCCGTTGCCCTTCTACAAGCAGCGGCTGATGGCGATTTCCAAGGACATCTATCTTGAACAGGGATGGAAGCTGCCGCAGGGTTATATCGACAGGACCGAGCGCGACCCGCGCAATTTCGACCTGACGCTTTACCAGCAAGCCAAGCGCGAAGGCATCGATCCCAAGCAGTTGAAGCTGATGGCCAAGGAAGCATGGGCGCTCTCCGACAATCGCGCGTCCTTCGAGCAGGCATTGGAGGCGCGCGGCTTGTATCTCGCCAAGGGCGACCGTCGCAGCCATGTGGCGATGACCTGGCGCGGCGAGGTCATCGCTCTGTCCCGCTTGCTCGACAGGAAAAGCAAGGAGGTGCGCGAACGACTCGGCAGCGCCGAGGACCTTCGCAGCCTCGACGATACGCGCGCTCACGTCGCCGAGCATATCGCGCCGACATTGCAAAAGCTGATCGGGGAAGCCGACAGACAGAAGGCCGAGCGGCTTGCCCCTCTCGACGCGCAGCGCATGGCGATGAAGATCGACCATGCGGAGGAGCGCCAACGGCA
Organism: Sphingobium sp. MK2; assembly: GCF_040170545.1. Taxonomy (NCBI): domain Bacteria; kingdom Pseudomonadati; phylum Pseudomonadota; class Alphaproteobacteria; order Sphingomonadales; family Sphingobiaceae; genus Sphingobium; species Sphingobium sp. MK2. Next base: position 6,329 of record NZ_JAZDXA010000056.1, on the reverse strand, counting down.
CGATGCTGCGCTCAGGCAACGCCTTGAAGATGAGCAGCGCCAGCGCGGCGAACGTATGCGTCACGGTCTGGCTGGTGTGCTTGACCGCATCACGGGGCGCTATGCTAAACTCCGCACAGAGAATGAGCGCGAGGCGTGGGCCGCGCTCCAGCGCGACCGCGAACAGCGCCAGCGACTTGTCGATGCCCAGCTTGCCGAGCGCCGCGAGTTACAGCAACGCATAGTCAATGTTCGCAAGGATCACGGCAACCGCGTCGTCGAACTGCACCGCGACCTTGCCGCACAGCTTTCCTCCGACCGCAGCGGTGTACGCGATGCCCGGCGCGCATGGCTGGAGGCGCAACAGCGGCGCGAAGCGGACGACCGGCGCGAATGGCTGGACCAGCAGCAGCGCATCAGGGATCAGGAGCGCGAACAATGGCTGGCCAGCCAGCAATCCAACACAAGGCAGGCCGCGCCCGACCGCGAGGGTCGTCTGTCATGGCTGTTCGAGCAGCAACAGCGTCCAGCCGACCGGGATACCAAAGATGCACAGCGCGGCAGCGAGCCGGATTTCAACCGGCATCAGGACCATGGCCTGGATATCGAGCGTTAGCCCTCCAAGGTGCTGATCACGGCGTTGCGCCAAAGAAATGGGCCATGCACATCGTGCACGGCCCTTCAAAACTGCGATGATTGCGGCAGAGACTATCGCCGCCCGCCGCCGCTCCCAAATGTCAGCATCAGGAACTCGCCTGCCATCAGGGTGAGCATGACGACCAGTGCGCTGAATAGAAATGTCAGCATGGCGACGATGATCCACCAGAAGAACCAGCCAATCGCCACCATCCATGCGCCGTAATTGATCTCCATGTAACCGATGGCCCAATCCACCGTCGCGCCGTGAATTTGCGGCGTGAACACGAAGGTGAAGCCGACCGCCATCGTGATCGAAAACCATTTGATGATCCAGTTCGTGGGATTGCCGCCGCCCATGCTACCGCCGCCACCCCCATGCTGTCCGAGCATTGCCTTTCTCCCGATGAGCCGGGCGGAGCCGGATGGTCCGCCATGGCCGGGAGTTTAGGACGTGCGGCGACCCTATACGGGGGGATAGGTATGTCGGACACCAACGCCGATTAGGGTTTTGTTAACCATTTTTTAGATTTTCCCGCATATCATGGTTGTGCCCGCACAAGCAGAACGAGAACCGGGCCATAATGAGGGTGCACATGGCATTCGATGCCAGCGAAATAGAGCGGCTCAGGGCCGCCGTTCCAGACTTACACAGGCCGCCGCGTAATGCGGGCGGCCTATTGTCCCATCGCTTCGAGGCGCACGTCGATCCCGTACACGAGACAGGTGCTGCGCGGGACAGCGAACTTGAGCGACACAATCTCGGCATGGCTTTCCTTGCCGATGTTGCCACCAATCCCGATACCGCCAATCCCAATTTTCGGCTGGCTGGCGGTCTTGCTGCCGTCCGCGCCATCGACGTGGAAAAGCGCCAGCGCGAGGAGCAGGATGCTTGGGAATTTGCGCTCGACCAATATCGGGCGGACCTTGATCGCAAACTGGCAGCTCTAGATGCAGAGCTTGCCGCCATCGACAAGCGACTGGAGGAAATCCGTCAACGTCAGGAAGCCATCGGCGAACAGATGGAAGCGCTGGACGAATTGACCCGCCTCAAGCGCAGCGGGAAGTTCGATCCGAACAATCCCGCGCACCTTCGCCTTGCCCGCAATGCTGGACTGTCGCCGGACGAGATTGCCCGCATGGATGCTGCCGACCTCACATTGCGCCGTCAGGCGCTGGACCGCGAGAATGGCAACCTCGAAGAGGAATGGAACGAGCGCATGAAGCGCCGTGGCGAAATCGTGAAGGAACGTGAGGCCGTGGTCGAAGCGCGCGCCGAAATCGAACATGCCGACACTGCCGAGGCCCGCATTCTGGCCGAACGCCGCGCTGCCACTGTGCTTGGCGCGCAGCAGCTTGGCGAAGCTGCTTATCAGACACACAGCACCCAAGCGAAACAGATTGCGGCTGAGGCCGTGGCCGGGAACGAGACGGAAACCGTCCGGGAGGACAGTCAGGCATATAACCGCCGAGCTACGATGGATAGCGGCGAAGCAATGGATCAGAGGTCGGATTTCGAATTGGGCGGTGAAGGAAGTAAAATTATATCTTCATTGCCAAAGCCGAGTTGATCGCCTTTCGGGTCACGCCAGTAATTTGAATGCCGTCACCAGCGCGGCAGGTGCGCCCAGCATCACCAAAAACACGGAGAGGCAGCCGCCCTTCGTCCCCTCATCGCCTTGCAGCTTCCTGCCATCAGCCTCAATTTGGCGTTGCATCGCATCGCGTGATTTGCTGCCAGCCCTTTCGATGGCATCCCTTTGCGCCTGTTCTTTCGCCAGACGTATCCTTTCATTCTCTGCCCTCACACGCGGGTCTTCGGCCATAGGGGTGATCCTTGTTGCAAAGAACGGTTGGGCGGTTAGCAGCCGGGAAGCTGGCAGCTATCTCGCGTAATATTCACGGCATACGTCGCGAACGAGGCGTGTGATTTCTGCTTGACTGATTTCATTCAGATTGATGGGATTGGTGACATGATGGCCCTTGGCGTAGATTTCCATGGACGCGGGCTGATCGACCGGACCCATGATGACGCCGGATATTTTATATCCTTGGGATACGGCTTGCCGTAGCCCGGCACGGGCCTTGTGCCAGCTTGGCGTCGAGGCTCCGAACAGGACGACCACCGGAGCCGTCCGGCTCATCTGCGCGGCTGAGAAGCGCACCGAGTTTGCGCCAATCTTTTGAGCGTCGCTGACAGCGAAATCGCCGATGGTCGCTGCCGCAGGCCGCGCCTGCTGTGCGACCAACAATTTCGACGGCATGGCCGTCAATGCCAGAATTCCGATGGCCGCAAACGTGCGGCGAATACCCATGGAACGCATGACCATGCTCTCCCTCCGAGGGGAGAATATGATCCAGTGCAACACTATCGGCAAAACTGTTGCAGTCGAAACTGTTTAAAATCAGTGCTCTAATGAAGTGAGCGTTTGATGCGATTTGAACCCACACTTCAGCTTGTGGGTTCAACGTTATATCATGCCAAAAGCACACGTTCCGAAATGGTCGATGGAAAGGCGAACTATATAATCAAAAGGCATCATTGACAAAATAGTGTGATTTCTGACCAGAAGATCATGCAAAACTCCCTGAACATAGTTCTACTGTATTACGGACATTTTGGTACAAACTGATCAAATTTGTCGAATTGGAATTGATTGCTTATCCTGTAGATTCCGTTCTGAGGCATCTGTAAGAAGCAAGTGCTGGCATTTTGGCAAGCATTCTGACGCATTATTTCTCTTGGTTCATCTAATCCAATAACAGAAAATTTTGTTGGGAACATTGATCGACGCGATACCACGAAATCAGCAATCGTATCCTCTCCTGCAATCAACCTCGAAGAGACTACTTGGGGCCAAAGCTCATCATTGGGGTTTATCGCTGCTACATGATACGTTTCGATTTTGGCCATCGGTGGATTGCGCCAATGAATACGAGCACGAAACGTCACGTTCTGTGTCGGGTCGCCGCTCGGAGAATCGAGCTTGCAAACGTCCAAGACGGCGGTGTCTTGCTCCGCCAGCCAATCCGAACCCCACCGACCCGTGGGCGCGCTTTGGAAATAGATTAGGCCGAGGGTCGAAATCGCTAAAATTGCCAACGCGACATACATAACGCGTCTAATGAAAACTTTCTTGTCACGCTCGTACAACTGAAGGGCCACCGGAGTACCAAGAACTACCATAACCCCTATGATCCATAGGATCGAAAGTGCTTGCCTAAGTAGGCCATTAAAGCCCCTCAAATCGTAGATCGAGAGAAAGGACGAGAAGAAGGAGATGATTTGATCCATCAGAGCGCCTCAATCAAAACGGAACACCATCGAAAAAAGTGCACCTCGATAATTACCGTTGCCCGCACTCAACCAAATTTCAGCGCTCCACGGATATGAAGCGCCATTATTTGTAGTTGGTCTGGTAGAAAGGACTAGACTAAAAATTTGATTGGTTGGAGCGTCGCTGTCGATGGAAAGGCTTGCCAGTGTTGCCTTCCATCTCCATCGTGACCGCCTTGAGAATGCTCCATCGAAACCAATCGACGCGAAATTGCTAAAAACATCCTGCGATACTGGTCCGACTGGCAAATTATTCCGGACGACCTGCCTTGAAATGTATTCTGGACGTTCGACCAGTATAACTTGAAGGCTTGGACCAGATTTTCCGTATTCTCTTGTCCCAAAGGGAGTGATGTATTCGAGCGTTACCGACCCACCATACAGAAGGTTCGAACTGTTTGAAAAATTTTCGTAGCCGATGCGAGCAATGGGTGTGATCGTGAATCCCGGCTCTTTACTGATGGGACGAAACGTGAAACCCGCTCCGGTCACTACAGCGTCGGCAGACGAAAAATCGTCATCGACATGTGAGTAGCTTGCCTCAAACCGCCAGCGAATTCCTTTCGGCGCACCACAAAAACCTACCGCACCAAATCCACCAACAATTGTCTGATTGACACGTCCAAACTCAGAGATGGATGCTTGTGGGCCAACTTCGATGATCGAAGGCGGTGTTCCCGAAGAACAATCCTGAAAAGTCTGCCCTACTTTTTCATCGTTGGCCGTCACGGGGGAATCGGTTGCTACTTGGGCATTTGCGCAACTCGTATAAATGAGTGATACAGCGCAAATAATGCCGGAAAGCTTGTGAACCACGAATGCCCCCATTCCGTACTTGTTCGCTCGTATCCACTTCGTAGCGACGGACCGCACCAGCCGCTAGCCATGAAATTGCCTTTCGACTGCTGAAGTCGCTGGCTGAAGTTGCCAACGGCGAGAGTCAGCGAAAAAATCTTTGCAACCCTATTGCCGATTTTGTTGCGAGTCGGGGATGATGGTTCATGTCGCATATGCAGGTCGGCGATTGGCAACCCTATGACGAGGCTGGTCGCCGAAAATATGTCAACGGAGCCGAGCGAAAACGCTTCCTTCACGCCGCCGACCAGATGGGAAATGAGGTGCGGGCGCTGTGTCATGTGCTGGCCTATTCCGGTGCCGGATTTCCGAGGCGCTGAACCTTACGCGCGATCATATCGACCAAGAGCGCGGGGCATTGGTCATTCGGACGCTCAAGCGCCGCAGGCTGCGCTTCCGCATGGTGCCGATTCCAAGAAGGCTGATCGTCATGCTGGCGGCAATGCCGCAACACGACAATGGCCGCATTTTCTCCATGCACCGCTCGACGGCATGGCGACAGGTCAAACAGGTCATGCTTGCCGCCGACATCTCCGGCCCGATGGCAACGGCGAAAGGACTTCGGCACGGCTACGGAATCTGCGCCGCAGGGAAATCAGTGCCGCCCAATCTCATCCAGAAATGGTTGGGCCACGCCAGCGGAGTGACAACGGCCATCTACCTCGACGCGGTAGGCGTGGAGGAACGGGAATTTGCCGAACGGATGTGGTGACGCTTCTGTAGGTCAGTTTCTCCGGTCGATCCCGACAAACACCATCAGCAGCAATCATTCGGGGAGCGTGGCGTAGTCCGGCGCTCTGTCAACGCGCTGGGCTTCCGCGTCATTGCATGACTTGTGCAGCTTGCCCCTGCCGGGCGCTGGCGCGGCGTGTGACCGTCCGCCTCAATACCACGCCTGATCCTCTCCCCATGAAGCCGCGATGGCGCGGCATCGAACCAGAAGGAGAAGACCATGACCACAGAAACCACCAACAACCGCAAACCGGCATTCCGCCTCTACATCGTTAACGGCGAGGGCGAAAAAGCCATCTGGATTTCGGTCGGGGCCGCATGGTCCCATCAGGATGGCAAAGGCTTTTCAATCAACCTTGATGCGATCCCGGTGACAGGCCGCGTCGTCATGCGCGCTGCCAGCGAAACCAGCGAAGGCAACGGGGGTCAGCAATGATCCCCTCAACCTTGCCCCGCAACAGCATCATCCACGGTGATTGCCTGAAAGTGATGCCAACCTTGCCCAGCCGCAGCGTCGATTTCATCCTGACCGACCCGCCCTATGTGACGCGCTATCGCGACCGCAGCGGCAGACAGGTTCTCAATGACGACAATGCCGACTGGATCGAACCGACTTTCGCGGAAATGTACCGGCTGCTCAAACCCAACAGCTTCGCTATCAGCTTCTATGGCTGGTTCGCTATCGATCGCTTCTCGGCGGCGTGGGCCAAGGCGTGTAGAGGGCGGTGACAAACCAGGCCAATGGAACGCCAGCGATTTGCTGAGCGTGGCGGTTTAAAAACCAGCCATT
>NZ_JAZDXA010000055.1:0-27068 GCF_040170545.1 Sphingobium sp. MK2 | reverse complement strand
CAGCGAAGCAATCCATCGGCACCACAATGGATTGCTTCGCTGCGCTCGCAATGACGAAGAGAAGAACCGCAATTCATCACACTCCAACACGTCGGGCCGGGATGATCAGAGCGCGTCGATCATCTCGGCCAGCACCGCCAGACAATCCTTGCCCAATTGCATGGAGCGCGCGGGCGACCAGCCGGTTTCGGCATCGGGCAGGTCGTCATTATCCTTGAACGGCATTTCCAGCGTCATCGCCACCGCACCGAATCGCTCGGCGATCTGGTTGGTGGACATGGAGAGGTTCGCGCGGCCTGCGCCTGCTACCGGATAGCCCAGGCGCGTCTGGAAATCGGGCGTCCGCGCCGCCAGCGTGTCGCGATAGCGGTGATAGAGCGACACTTGCCGGTCAGTGATCGACGGGATGCCCTCGAACCCGGCGATGAACACGGCGGGGATGGCTTCGTCGCCATGCACGTCCATCGCAAAGTCCACGCCGGTCGCATCCATCGCGTCGCGGACCAGTAGCACTTCGGGGCTGCGTTCCATCGAGGGCGCGTGCCATTCGCGGTTGAGGTTCACCCCCACCGCATTGGTGCGCAAATGGCCCCGGCGGCTGCCATCGGGGTTCATATTGGGGACGAGGTGGATCGTCGCCTTTTGACGCAGCAGCCGGGCGACGGCATCCTCTTCGTCGGTCAGCCGCTCCAGCGCGCCTTCCATCCACCATTGCGCCATCGATTCGCCGGGATGCTGGCGCGCATAGAGCCACACCTGCTTGGGGCCATCGCCGATGGTCAGCAGGTCGATCGGCTGACCATCCAGCGTCAGCCCTAGTTCGCGATGCGCCACGCCCGGCTGGCAGGCGGCAAAGGCGATCAGGTCATGATGCCGCTCCATCGAATAAGGCGCGAAATAGGCGACCCACACGACATTGGCATCGCTCGCCAGCCGGATGGTCAGCGTGCCGTCGGCATAGCTGGTATCGGCCTGGGTCCAGATTTCCCGGTCCTCGCTGACCCGCGCCTTATAATCCACCCAGCCGTCGGGATAGGCCGACCCGCCGCAATTGACGATCGCCAGTTCCACCTCGCACCCCGCAGCCCCGGCGACGCGAAAGTGGAACCATTGGTAGAAATCGCTCTGATGATCCGTCACGATCTCCAACTCGGCGCGCGCGCCGGTCGGCGTATCGGTGATGGAGAGGGTGCGAATATTGCCGCTGTCAAAGCCGCTGGAAATGGAAATGGTCATTTGACGGTTATAGTCCGCCCCGATTCGCCCGGATAGCCCCCGATCAAGGCACCAGCGAGCTTTTGTGCGGCGATGCCCGGCTGCGCGGCGGGCGTCCCCTGTTTCGCCTCGGTATAGGCACGGCCCTCCCAGATGGTGGCCGAATCGGACCGGCGACGCAGTTGCACATGCAATTGCGTGGTCACGAAATCCTTGGGCTTGCCCGACAGGTTAATGCCGACGCCGACACCCATGCCCGAAAAGCCACCGCTGCCGATGCCGCCGCCCATGCCGACGGTGACGGGGCGATCGTTGCGGGCCTGGCCCGACGGGCGGAAGCTGCGCTGGAAACTGACCAATGCAACATACTCACTCGTCGCGCCCGGCGCGACGCTGGTGAAGCCCACCCGCTGCCATTCCTGCGCGACGGCGGCGGCATAGGTGCGGAATTCCAGGCTGATGTCAGGATTGCCGGGCATTTCCTCCACCGCGACCGTACCCAACCGGGCCGGATCGCCGACATGGAACCGGGTTACCTCCACCGGCGGTACGGCGGTAGCACAGGCGGCAAGTGGCAGGGCAAGGCAGGCGGCAAGGATCAGGCGCTTCGACATCGATTTCACTCCAACTTGGCTCTCCACCGATAAACGGCGCGGCCAGCTATATTCCCTCCAACGCGCAAAGCCATGAAGTTGCTGCATGGCCGATGAACGGTGGCAAAAGAGCAGGGTCACCCTTGACTTTGCCCCGCCCCACCCATAGGGGCTGCGCTTCGATTTTCCATCATAGTCAGATTCACCAAGGGCCGATGCCATGAAGATCCGCAACTCGCTCAAGTCGCTCAAGGACCGCCACCGGGACAACCGCGTGATCCGTCGTCGCGGCCGCACCTACGTCATCAACAAGACCAACCGTCGCTTCAAAGCCCGCCAGGGCTAAGCAGAGCGGTCAGGATGGTGCCGTTTCCGGCGCTGTCCTAAAGCCATCGGACGAATCAGTCCTTTCAGAGCGCCCGATCGAGCATGATCGGGCGCTTGATGCATTTGCGGGTGGGGTGTGGATAAAGCGCGGCGTTTATCCTGCGCTCCAGAAGTGGCCTTCGGATAACGCACCAACCCATCCCCGTTCGGGCTGAGCCTGTCGAAGTCCCACTCTTGTCAAAAAGTGGCCCTTCGACAAGCTCAGGGCGAACGGGGTGAGGGTGTCGCGCGCCAACGGCCACGCCGCACCCCCTCATCCAACTCCGCCTACCCTCCCTGCGGTCGGTAAGGCTCCATATCCTTCTCCCTCAAGGGAGAAGGGGCGGTTACTCCCGCCCCTTCAGTTCATCACCCTGCACCGCGGCGACATGCAGCACATTGGTCGATCCGGGCGTGCCGAAGGGAACGCCCGCCAGCACCACGATCTTGCCGCCCTTCTCCGCCATGCGGTGGCGCAGGGCCATGCGGCGGGCCTTGCCGATCATCTCCTCGAACGTGCCGATATCCTTGGTACGGATGGCGTACACCCCCCAGGTCAGCCCCAGCTTGCGCGCCGTATCGGTCCGCGGGGTCAGCGCCAGGATCGGCGCGGAGGGCCGTTCGCGCGCGACGCGCCGCACCGTGCTGCCCGATGAGGTGAAGCAGGTGATCACGCTCGCCCCCACCACGGTCACGATATTGCCCGCCGCTTCGGCCAGCGCGTCGGCGGTGGTGGGATCGGGCTTCGTTTCAGTGAAGTGCAGCCGCGCCAGATAGCCCGGATCGCGCTCGACGCTGTTGGCGATGCTGTCCATCATCGCGACCGCCTCGACCGGCCAGTCGCCCGCCGCCGTTTCGGCCGACAACATGATCGCGTCGGCCCCGTCATAGACCGCCGTGGCCACGTCCGACACTTCGGCGCGAGTCGGCGATGGCGACTTGATCATCGATTCGAGCATCTGCGTCGCGACCACCACCGGACGACCCAGCCGCCGCGCGGTCGCGACGATCTGCTTCTGCAGCGGCGGCACCGATTCGGGCGGCAGTTCGACGCCCAGGTCACCGCGCGCGACCATGACGCCATCGGCCATCTCAACGATTTCCTCCAGCCGCTGCACCGCCGACGGCTTTTCGATCTTGGCCATCAACGATCCGTGGCCACCCATCAGCTTGCGCGCCTCGGCCAGATCCTCCGGCCGCTGCACGAAGCTGAGCGCGATCCAGTCGCACCCCTGCTCGATCGCAAAGCTCAGGTCACGCCGATCTTTCTCGGTCAGCGCGGGCACCGGCACCACCACGTCGGGCACATTCACGCCCTTGCGGTTGGACAGCGTGCCGCCGACCTCGACGATCGTGTCGATCCGCGCGTCGGTGATCGCCTGCACCCGCAGCACCATCTTGCCATCGTCCAGCAGCAGCCGGGTGCCCGGCACCAGCGCGGCATAGATTTCGGGATGCGGCAGGTTGACGCGGCGGGCGTTGCCCGGCGTTTCATCACGGTCGAGGATGAAGGGCGCGCCCTTCTCCAGGATCGCCAGGCCCTTTTCGAACGTGCCGACGCGCAGTTTCGGCCCCTGCAAATCGCCCAATATGGTGGTCGGCCGATGAAATTCATTTTCCAGTTCGCGGATGATCGCGATCCGCGCGGCATGATCCTCATGCGCGCCATGGCTCATATTGATGCGAAAGGCGTCGGCTCCCGCGATGAACAGCGCGCGGATCATCTCCGCGCTGTCGCTCGCAGGACCAAGCGTCGCAAGAATACGGACCTTGCGCGAGCGGGGCGGTAACTTCGTCATGTGTTCTCCTGGCCGTCATAGGCGCTCCGCACTTGCCGGAGCGTCGTTATGGGGTATCCGTGCTGCACGACAGGATGATGTAGATCAGCGAAAGGATTTCACGCCGATGAACGACACCATAGTCACAGATGCAGTTGCTGCAACCGCCTTCCGCCGGTTGGTGGCGCATTTGCAGCACCGCACCGATGTACAGAATATCGACCTGATGGGGCTGGCAGGCTTTTGTCGCAATTGCCTGGCCGACTGGATCGCGGAAGCGGACGGCACGCTGACGCGCGATCAGGCGCGCGAAATCATCCACGGCATGCCCTTTGCCCGGTGGAAGGACCAGCATCAGGGCGAGGCGACCCCGGAACAGATCGCCCGGATGAAAGAGAGTGTGGCGAAGAACGCCGACACTCACTAGGACGCCCCCCAACCGATTCACATTCCATATGGAGACATCATCCCATGACCGAACCCAACGTCGCCGCCGACCAGCTACGCCTCTTGATCGAGCGCATCGAACGGCTGGAAGAAGAAAAGAAGGGCATTGGCGACGACATCAAGGACGTCTATCTGGAAGCCAAGGCGACGGGTTACGATCCCAAGATCATGCGCCAGATCGTGCGCCTGCGGAAGATGCAGCCGCATGACCGGCAGGAGATGGAAGCCATCCTCCAGACCTATCTGTCCGCGCTGGGCATGGAGTAACGGTTACCCCGTTCGCCCTGAGCTTGTCGAAGGGCTCTACTGAGCGTAGCGAAGTGCCTTCACTGCGTTCAGGCCAAGGCTTCGACAGGCTCAGCCCGAACGGGATCTGAGGGAGAGCGCAATGTCCGAGATCATCGTCAGCACCACCAGCCGCCTGGAAGGGCGACCGGCCAAGGAATATCTGGGCATCGTCACCGGCGAGGTGATCGTGGGGGCCAATCTGTTCCGCGATCTGTTCGCCAGCGTGCGCGACATCGTAGGCGGCCGGTCGGGCGCTTATGAGGACGTGCTGCAGCGCGCGCGCGAACAGGCGATTGGCGAGATGCGGATGCGCGCGGCGACGCTGGGCGCCAATGCGGTCGTCGGCGTCGATCTCGACTATGAAGTGCTGGGCGCTAACGGGTCGATGCTGATGGTATCGGCCTCCGGGACGGCGATCCTAGTCTAACCAGTGCCTCCGTCGCTTTCGACAATGAAGCGAGACAAGATTTCTCTCATGTGGGACAGATCGAACGTCGCACTATGGCTGATAGTCGGTTTGCCGTTAACGTCGTACCACATCAGCCAGAGCGGATTACCCGCCCAGCCTCCACTGCCATGAAGGTCTTTCACATATTCTAGCCAAAGCGATGCCCCATCCTCGTTCGTGCACAAAGCCTTGGGAAATACGCTGCCTCTCGGCTGCCCTTCCCCGTGGCAGAAGCCCTTGCTGTCGTCTGTCGAATAGCGGGCATTCTTGCATATATATTTCGGCATGATCACTCCTTTGCAGGTCGACAGTCGCAAAACGGGTACCATCGTCGCCGCACAATGAGCGTCTGGGCTACAGTTGCAAGACGAACCGACCAACGCTAGAGAGCGCGCTCGTGTTTCATCAGATAATGTCAGGAGAAGGCCGTGGCCGGCCATTCCAAATTCAAGAACATCATGCATCGCAAGGGCGCGCAGGACAAGAAGCGCTCCTCGATGTTCTCCAAGCTCAGCCGCGAAATCACCGTCGCGGCGAAGATGGGCATGCCCGATGTGGACATGAACCCGCGCCTGCGCCTGGCGGTCAACGCCGCCAAGGCCCAGTCCATGCCCAAGGACAATATCCAGCGCGCGATCGACAAGGCGATCGGCGGCGACACCGACAATTATGAGGAAATCCGCTATGAGGGCTATGGCCCCGGCGGCGTCGCCATCATCGTCGAAGCGCTGACCGACAATCGCAATCGCACCGCGACCAACGTCCGCACCGCTTTCTCCAAAAATGGCGGCAATCTGGGCGCGTCGGGCGCAGTCAGCCATGGGTTCGACCGCGTCGGCTTGATCACCTATCCCGCCAGCGCGGGCGATGCCGAAACGATCTTCGAAGCGGCGCTGGAAGCGGGTGCGGAGGATGTTTCGTCCAACGAAGATGAGCATGAAATCTGGACCGCGATGGACGCGCTGCATGAAGTGTCCAAGGCGCTGGAAGCCAAGCTCGGCGAAGCGGAAGGCGCGAAACTTGCCTGGCGGCCGCAGACCACCACCGAAGTCGACGAAGCCAATGCCGCGACCTTGCTCAAGCTGGTCGATACGCTGGAAGATGATGACGACGTCCAGACCGTATGGGGCAATTATGAAGTGTCCGACGCGGTGATGGAGAAATTGGGTTGATTGAATAAGCTACGCCCCTGCGGCGGGGCGTAGCGAAATATTGGCAACCACATAGTTCATCGTCATTCCAGCGAAGGCGGGAACCCATCTCCCACCTTGTCGGCTTGATCTTAGGTTCGGAGATGGATCCCCGCCTGCGCGGGGATGACGAAATTTTGGGAATGGGGCGAGTTCGCGACATTCTCCTCAAAGATGAGGGGCTGGATTTGCCGTCATGATTCTCCTCGGCCTCGACCCCGGATTGGGCACGACCGGCTGGGGTCTGATCGCCGCGGACGGCAACCGGCTCACCCACCTCGCCAATGGCCAGATCAAGACGGACAGCGCGATGCCCTTGGCGACGCGCCTGCTCGCGCTTGATCTAGCGCTCACCGACCTGATCCTCGAACATCGGCCCGATGGCGCGGCGGTCGAGGAGGTTTTCGTCAACGTCAATCCGCAGTCCACGCTCAAACTGGGGCAGGCGCGCGGCGTGATCCTGCTCGGCGCGGCGCGGTCGGGCATGGAAGTCGGCGAATATGCCGCCCGGCTCGTCAAGAAATCGGTCGTCGGCGTCGGCAACGCATCGAAGGATCAGGTCCATGCGATGGTATCGCGGCTGCTGCCCGGCGTGAAGATCGCCGGGCCGGACGCGGCCGACGCGCTCGCGGTCGCGATCACCCACGCGCATCATCTCGCCAGCGCGCGGCGCATCCCGACCAAGTAACGAGGGCGGCGCGGACCGCCCCCTGCCCAGCTTATTGCCAGTCGAACGTCAACGGTGCTTCGCGAAAGGCGAAGCGGTCGAGATGATCGGCGACCACCTGCTTGAATTTCTCGACATCGGCGTCGGCCTTGGGCTCGATCGTCACCACCAACGCCTCCGGCTCGGCCTGCATGCGGATCGGTCCCATCGGGAAGGGGATGACGCCCTGCTCGGTGTCGAACGTCACGTCGAACTTGTGGCTCCAATGTTTGCAGAGCTGTTGCAGGTAACGGCTGGCGTTGGGCGTGGGTACTTTTGCTGTCAGGGTCATGTCAGAGCCTTTCGATCTTGGTGGCGGCTTCGTCGATCAGGGACGCGACATCGAACATGGTCTGCTTGTCCGCCCCCTCCTTTTCAAGCCGTTGGTGGATGGCCATGCGCAGATTGTGCATTGCCCGGCGCACCGGCGCGCCATCGGTGCGCTCGGCCTTTTGCGCCAGCGATGCGATCCGCTCCATGACCAGCGTCAGGGCGTCGCCATTCTCGGTCAGATAGGCGGTGCCCTCGTCGGTAATGGCGAACAGCTTGCGGCTGCCCTGCCCCGGCTGTTCGGCGATCAGGTCCATGTCGGCCAGTAGCGTCAGCGTGGGGTAAACGACGCCAGGGCTGGGCGCATAGACCTCGCCTGATAAGCTTTGAATCTCGCGGATCAGGTCATAGCCGTGGCGCGGCGCGTCCGCGATCAGCTTGAGCAGGATCAGCTTGAGCGCGTCATTGTCGAACAGCCGCCGACGACCGCCGCCCCGCCCGCCCCCGCCGGGCGCGCCATCACCAAAGGGACCGCCGCGACCCCGGCCGAAGCCGTGCCCCCCGAAACCCCGTCCCTCAATGCCATCCGGGCTGAGAACTCGGCCATGGCCGTGATGAAGGCGACCATGGCCGCGCTGTGTGTGGTGGAAGTGCATTGCATGTCTTTCAGTGTGCTTCATGATGTTCTGCGATATATCTTAAAAATCGCCCACGTCAAGAGTTGCGATATATCTTATTTGCATCTCGTAACTTTTCTCAGGGCGTCAGGACATAAAAGCGCCGCGCGCCATAGACGGACCGGAAGATCGGATCGATCACCGTCATCGCGCTATAGCCCGTCCGCTCGAACAGCGTGATCATCGACTCTTCGCTGTGCCAGAAGGATGCCGGATTGCCGATCGACGCCATCGGATTATCGCCTTCGGGGAAATCCACCCCCTGATAACCGTCCCGGTCAATCAGGCGATGCCAGTCCTGCGGCGTATCCGCCACCATCTCCGGCACATGGACCTGCGTTTCGACGATCACCGGCGCGCCATAACAACAGCGCCGCAGCAGGCTTTCCTGATCGCCCAGTTCCAGATGATAGAGCAGGCCCAGCATTGCCACCACGCCATGCCCGCGCGGATCATAATCGCGCATGTCCGCCTGTACGAAGCGGATCGATCCTAGATCGTCGGGCAGACGCTCGGTCCGGCCATCGACCGCCGTGACCGCATAGCCCAATTTCGTCGCCCAGGCGCTGAACTTGCAGTGCCCGGCACCCAGATCGACCAGGCTACGCTCTTGCGGCGCGACGACATGCTTCAGGATATGCACGAAAGTCGCGATCCGGTGGATGGCGATCTCGTCGCTCGGCACGGGAATGGTCAGCCGATCGACCCGGATCGCCCTGCCATCGGCCGCCCCCGCACCCTGCCCGTCCCCGCTCATGCCATGCTCCTCCCGCATCCCGCTGTCCCGACCGATGCTGCCAGTCCAGCGCCCGGACGGGAAGAGGCGTCATAGAAAAAGCCCGTCCGACGCGGGTCGAACGGGCTTTTTCAGGCCGTAGTCTTAGAAAGCCGTGCTTAGTCCGGCGCTTTCGCCACGCTGACCAGTGCCGGGCGCAGCAGCCGGTCCTTGATCATATAGCCCGCTTGCATCTCGATCAGGATCGTGCCGGGCGCGGCATCGGCGGACGGGGTTTCCATCATCGCCTGATGCTTGTTGGGGTCGAGCGGCTGGCCGACCGACTCGATCTTGCTGATGCCGTTGCGACCGAACACCGCTTCCAACTCGCGGCCGGTGGCTTCCAGGCCCGCGACCAACCCCTTGAACTTCTCATCCTCGCGCAATTCGGCGGGGATCGCCGCCAGCGCACGGGACAGATTGTCGGCCACCGACAAAATATCGCGCGCAAAGGCGGTCGCGGCATAGGCGCGCGCGTCGACGAGTTCCTTTTCCAGCCGCCGCCGCACATTTTGCGTATCGGCATGGGCGTAGAGAATATCCTGCTTGGCGGTGGCGAGTTCCGCTTCCAGCGCGGCGATGCGCTCCCCCTGGTCATCGGCCACGGGCGCATCCTCCTCCGGCAATTGATCCACGACTTCGGTATTTTCGACGTTCAAATTGTCTTCGCTCATCTCATCAATCTCGACAGCGTTTGTGCAGTGAAATCCACCATGGGGATCACGCGGGCATAGTTCAAGCGCGTGGGGCCGATCACGCCGACCACGCCGACCACCCGGCCGTCCGCGCCACGATAGGGCGCGGCTATGACCGAAGAACCCGACAGGGAAAAGAGCTTGTTTTCCGATCCGATGAAGATTTTGGTCGCGCTGCCCGCCAGCGCGCTCTCCAACAGGCGCGAAATTTCCTGCTTGCCCTCCAGTTGCTCCAGCAATTGCCGCACCCGTTCGAGATCGGCGGCGGTGCCATCGTCGATCAGATGCGCCTGCCCCCGCACGATCAACACCGGCCGGTCATCGGCATCATGCGACCAGATGGCGATGCCGCGCTCCACCAGTTCGCGCGCCGCGCCGTCCAGCGCGCTGCGTTCGCTCTCCAGCTCGCGCGCCAGCATGTCGCCCGCCTGCCGCAACGTCATGCCGGCAAAGCGCGCCGACATGAAATTCGCCGCTTCGTTGAGCATCGACGGGGTGACGGCGGGCGGCAGGTCCAGCACGCGATTTTCCACAGACCCGTCCTGGCCGACCAGCACGGCGAGCGCCTGCCGTTCGTTCAGGGGCACGAAACCGAACTGGCGCAGCACCGGCTCGCGCCGCGGCACCATCACGATGCCCGCGCAGGCCGACAGGCCCGACAGCGCCGCCGTCGCCGCCGACAGGGCTTCCTCGATCGGCCCGCTTTCGGCGAGGCCCGCCTCGATCGCGCGCCGTTCCTCCGCCGATGGTTCGGCCGCCTGCATCATCCCATCGACGAACAGCCGCAGCCCCGTTTCGGTCGGCATCCGCCCGGCCGAGGCATGGGGCGCGGCGAGCAGACCCAATTCCTCCAGATCCTGCATCACGTTGCGGATCGACGCGGGCGACAGGTTGAGCGTCGCCAGCTTGCTGATCGTGCGCGATCCCACCGGCAGCCCGGTGCCCAGATAGCCCTCCACCACCAGGCGAAAAACGTCGCGCGCGCGGTCGTTCAGTTCGGATATGGGGGTGATCGACATGCTTATGATGTAAGCGCCCGACGCGACATGCTCAAGATGGCAGCCCGTGCGCCGTTCATGGCGTTACCGCCTTGGGATTAAGCATATGCTCCACATCGAGAATTCGGGGCACCGACGCGATCGCCACGCGCAACGGGCCGTAGCGCGCATCCATGCAGCCCGATTGATATTCCAGCCGGGTCGGTGCCTGTCCCGGCCGCCTCCATTCGATCACATAACCGGGCAGGTCCGTCGCGAACCGCTCACAGTCGACGCCCTGGGCGATCTTGCGGATCGTCCCTGCCGCTGGACGATGGGGGGCCAGCGTCGCCACCAGCCGCCGATATTGGGCCGGTGTCACCGTAAACCGGGTCGGCCCCGGAACCGAGGTAAAGCGCTGCGGCTCCAGCAGGCCGGACCCGTCGGGGGAGACATGCAGGCTATAGGTCGGGCACGTGCCAAAGCAGCGCCCGGCCGTAAAACGGATCACGTCGCCCGCTGCCCTGGGCGGCTCCAGCCCCGGTTCGACCGTGGCGCATCCTGCCAGCAGCAGCAGCAGCGGCAGCGCGATCAACATTCTCTTCCTCATAGCCTCTCTTACCCACTTATTGTCACCATGACACTGGCAACACACGCCGCCGGGCGCTAAGCGCCGTCACCATATCATTTTGGAGAAATATTATGCGTCCTTCCGGCCGCGCGCCCGACCAGATGCGCGACATCACCATGGAGCCAGGCTTCACCATCCATGCCGAGGGTAGCTGCCTCATCAGCTTCGGCGATACGCGCGTGCTGTGCACCGCGTCGGTCGAGGAAAAAGTGCCGCCCTTCCTGCGCGGCAAGGGGTCGGGCTGGGTCACCGCCGAATATGGCATGCTGCCCCGCGCCACCCACACACGCGGCAGCCGCGAAGCCGCCAAGGGCAAGCAGTCGGGCCGGACGCAGGAAATTCAGCGCCTGATCGGTCGTTCGCTGCGGACGGTCGTGGACATGAAGAAGCTCGGCGAACGCCAGATCGTGATTGATTGCGACGTGATCCAGGCCGATGGCGGCACCCGCACGGCAGCGATCTCCGGTAGCTGGGTCGCGCTGCGCATTGCGGTGGACAAGCTAATGGCGTCGGGCGCGCTCAAGGAAGACCCGATCATCCAGAAGGTCGCAGCGATCAGTTGCGGCATCTACAACGGCACGCCCGTCCTCGACCTCGATTATGCCGAAGACAGCAATGCCGAAACCGACGCAAACCTCATCCTGACCGGCGATGGTAAATTCGCCGAAGTCCAGGCAACCGCCGAAGGCGCGGCCTATGACGAGGAGGAACTGCTCCGCCTCCTGCGCCTCGCGCGCATCGGCTGCGCCAAAATCTTCGCCGCGCAGGATGTCGCCACGGGGCGGTAACACTGCCTCCTCTCCCCGTTCGGGCTGAGCCTGTCGAAGCTCCACCTTTTCCTCTTGAAAAGGAAGAGCGGCCCTTCGACAAGCTCAGAGCCTGCCCCCGGCTCGATCGGGGGGCGAACGGCATTTTGGTTCAGCACGAGGAATCGGATCATGACCGACCAATTCGGACAGGAACAGGCAATCCGCAAGCTCGCCCCCGGCAAGCTGGTGATCGCCAGCCATAATGCGGGCAAGGTGCGCGAGATCGCCGCCTTGCTCGGCCCCTATGGGATCGAACCGATCTCGGCGGCATCGCTCGACCTGCCCGAACCGGAGGAAACCGGCACCACCTTCATCGCCAATGCGGAACTCAAGGCGATGCAGGCCGCCGACCTGTCCGGCCTGCCCGCGCTCGCCGACGATAGCGGCCTGTGCGTCGAGGCGCTGGGCGGCGACCCCGGCCTCTTCTCCGCGCGCTGGGCGGGAGAGTCCAAGGACTTCGCGCTCGCCATGCAGAAAGTGTGGGACGGGATCGAGGCCAAGGGCCCGGATGCGGGCCATGACGCCCATTTCATCTGCGCCCTCGCCCTCGCCTGGCCCGACGGCCATATCCAGGCGTTCGAGGGCCGGGTCGATGGCACGCTTGTCTGGCCACCGCGCGGGGACAAGGGTTTTGGCTATGACCCGATGTTCGTGCCACTCGGCCACGACATCAGCTTCGGCGAAATGGACCCGGACGCGAAACACGCCATGAGCCACCGCGCCGATGCCTTCCGGCAACTGGTCGCGGCGACATTCTGACGATGCCGCGCACCGGCCTGGCGTTCGCCACGCCGACTGCTCCCGACCCGCAAGCGCTCTATATCCATTGGCCCTTCTGCGTGTCGAAATGCCCCTATTGCGACTTCAACAGCCATGTGCGCGATGGCGTGGATATCGACGCCTGGCGCGGGGCGTTGCTCGCCGACATGGCCTATGAGGCGGCGCTGACCGGCGAGCGCCCGCTCTCGTCCATCTTCTTCGGCGGCGGCACGCCATCCTTGATGCCGCCCGCTTTGGTCGAAACGCTGATCGCCGCTGCGCAGGATCATTGGGGTTTCGCCCCCGATATCGAGATCACGCTGGAGGCCAATCCCAATTCGGTCGAAGCCGCGCGCTTTGCCGATCTGGCCGCCGCCGGGATCAACCGCGTCTCGCTGGGCCTGCAAGCGCTGGAGGATGAAGCGCTGCACTTCCTCGGCCGTGCGCATGACGTCGCCGAAGGGCTGGCCGCGCTCGCCACCGCGCAATCCGTGTTCGACCGGGTCAGTTTCGACCTCATCTACGCCCGCCCCGGCCAGAGCGAGGCCGACTGGCAGGCCGAACTCGCCCGCGCGCTGGCCTTCGGCACCGGGCACCTGTCGCTCTATCAACTGACCATCGAACCGGGCACCCGCTTCGCCACGCTCGTCGCGCAGGGCAAGCTCACCCCCGCCGATCCCGATCATGGCGCGACCCTCTATGAACTGACGCAGGCGATGACGGCGGCGGCGGGCATCCCTGCCTATGAGATCAGCAACCATGCGCGCGCCGGGCAGCAGAGCCGCCATAATCTCGTCTATTGGCGCTATGGCGACTATATCGGCATCGGCCCCGGCGCCCATGGACGGCGTAGCGGCATGGCGACGCAGCGCCATCGCAAGCCCGAAAACTGGATCGGCGCGGTCGCCCGCAACGGCCATGGCAGCCAGAGCGAAGATGCGCTGGGGAGCGAAGACCGCGCGCGTGAAGCCCTATTGATGGGCCTGCGCCTGCATGAAGGCGTGGACCTGGCCCGCATCGCCGCGCAATCGGGCATTGCTGTATCGCGGCTGGTGGATGCACGCGCCATCGCCCAACTGACCGAGATCAACCTTCTCCGTCACCACGGCACTCACCTGCAAGTCACCCCCGCAGGCCTACTCCTGCTCGACGCGATCCTGCCGCAAGTGGTGGCGATTTAGCAGCCGGACCAATACAAACGCCGTTCGTTTCGAGCGAAGTCGAGAAACCTGTGCGTGCCGTTTCTCGACTTCGCTCGAAACGAACAGGAGACCCCTTACGGCTGCTCGGTCGGCGCGACCTTCGGCGCTGGCACCACATCCTTGCTCGTCATCGCGACAGCAGGCGGGCCTTTCTGGATCGCGGCGGCGAGTTTGTCGACCGGCGCGCACGCGGTCTTGCACAACCCCTGCGCCTGCGTCAGCACCTCCTTGGCGCGCGCCACCGCGCCCTTTTCGACCATCGCCTCGCCCTGCCCTGCCAGCGCGACGACATCGGTGGGATCGAGCAGCAAGGCTTCGCGATACAGGCGGATCGCCTTCCCCTGCAAACCCTGCGCCCGCGCGACGGCGGCGAGTTCGATATAGGCAGCGCGGTTGCGCGGGTCGATTGCCAGCGCGCTTTCCAGCGCATCGGTCGCGCCCTGCAAATTGCCTGCCTGACGCGCGGCCTCGCCCGCCTTCTGCCATTCGACCGAGGCCGGGCTGATCTGGCTATCGGGCCGCTGGCTCAGGCCCATGCTCGACACAGTGGTCAGGACAAGAGCGAGGGCGATCGAGGCGGGGGTAAAACGCATAACTATCTCCAGCCATGTTTCAGGCGCTGATTCAGGCACAGATTTTGGCCAAGTCTCGCGATTTTGCGGGCGCTTGTCCATGGGCTGTTTTACGCGGCCGTCCGCCGCAGCCGGGCGAAGAAAAAGCCGTCCGTGCCGTCATGCCCCGGCGTCAGCAGCCAGCCCGCGCCATGCGCCCGGCCCAGCGGCAAATTGATCGCTTCCGGCGTCCACCCGGCATGTCGGTGCAGGAAGGCATCCACCTGGGCTTTCCCCTCGCGATCAGTCAATGCGCAGGTGGCATAGACCAGCGCCCCACCCGGCGCCAGCAAGGGCGCAGCGAAATCGAGAATGCGGGCCTGTTCGGCGACCAGCCGGTCGAGCCGTGCGGCCGTCAGCCGCCAGCGCGCTTCGGGATTGCGCCGCCAGGTGCCCGTGCCCGAACAGGGCGCATCAACCAGCACGACATCGGCTTGCCCGTTCAGGCTGGCAAGGCCGCGCGCCTCATGGCTCTGGTCCAGCAGCAATGTCTCGATGAAGGTCGCCCCGGCACGCTGCGCGCGCGGCCCCAGTCGCGCCAGTCGCGAGCGGATCGTATCGGCGGCGATCAGCGTCCCCTGCCCCGCCATCGCCGCGGCCAGCGCCAGCGTCTTGCCCCCTGCCCCGGCGCACATGTCCACCACGGTCATGCCGGGTTGCGCGCCGCACGCCAGCGCGATCGCCTGGCTGCCTGCATCCTGCACTTCGACCAGGCCATCCTTCCAGGCCGCATCCTTTTCGACCGGATAGCCTTCTGGCAGGCGCAGCGCATCGGGCAGCGCTGCAATCGGCGTGGCATCGGGGAATAAGGGTGCGACCGCCTCCGGCGCGGCCTTCAACCGATTGACCCGCAGGTCCACCGGCGCGCGGCCCAGCAAGGCCTCCTGCTCGACCGGCGCAGCGATCAGCGGCACCAGCCAGCCCGGCACGCTCCCGGCCACAGCCCCGACCTCGCCCGGTTCGATCGGCAGCGGCGCATGGGCCGATCCATCGAACAAGGCGGCCAGCTCCGGCTGCTCATCCGCCAGCCCGATCATCGCCTCGCGGCCCGTCTCCGGCCGCTCGCCCGCACGGCGGATCGCGTCATAGACATGGTCACGCACCGCCCGCCGATCGCGCGACCCGGCATAGCGCCGCTCCTTGAAATAGCGCGCGATCAACGTATCCGCCGCCGGCCCACCATCGCGCGCCGACGCAATGATAGCGTCGAGCAAATCAATCGCGGCCTGGATACGAGCAGAGGGGGTCATATCCTCCCCGGCACGGGGAGGGGGACCGCCCGCCGCAGGTGGGTGGTGGAGGGGGAGGGAGGCAAACTCAACATCAATCAGAAGAACTGCATTGGAAGGCGTTAACAGTCATAAAAGATCCGGCGTGCCGTGTGGCGTGCCTCCATCAAACCCCCTCCCCGTACCGGGGAGGATTTACCGCGTCGGATAATTGGGCGCTTCCCGCGTGATCGTCACGTCATGGACATGGCTTTCCGACAGCCCGGCATTGGTGATCTGCACGAAGCGCGCGCGCGCCTGCAAATCCTTGATCGTCGCGCTGCCGGTATAGCCCATCGCTGCCTTCACGCCGCCGACCAACTGGTGAATGACGTCCTTGGCCGGGCCTTTGAACGGCACCTGGCCTTCAATCCCTTCGGGCACCAGCTTCATCTGGTCCTTGATATCCGCCTGGAAATAGCGATCGGCCGAGCCGCGCGCCATCGCGCCGACGCTGCCCATACCGCGATAGCTTTTATAGGCGCGGCCCTGATAGAGGAAGGTCTCGCCCGGCGCTTCGGCCGTGCCCGCCAGCAGCGATCCGACCATGACGCAACCCGCGCCCGCCGCCAGCGCCTTGGCCAGATCGCCGCTGGTGCGCAGCCCGCCATCGGCGATCACCGGCACGCCCTGCTTGGCGGCTTCCTCGGCCGAATCCATGACCGCGGTCAATTGCGGCACGCCCACGCCCGCAACGACGCGCGTGGTGCAGATCGACCCCGGCCCGATGCCGACCTTCACGCAATCCGCGCCCGCACCGATCAGCGCCTTGGTCGCTTCGGCGGTGGCGACATTGCCCGCGACCACCTGAACATTGTTGGACAGGCGCTTGACCGCTTCGACCGCCGCCGAAACCTGCTTGCTGTGGCCATGGGCGGTGTCGATGACGATCAGGTCGCATTCCGCGTCAATCAGCGCGCGGCTGCGCTCCAGCCCCTTTTCCCCGACCGTCGTCGCCGCCGCGACGCGCAAACGGCCCGTGCCGTCCTTGGTCGCCTGCGGATAGGTGACCGCCTTTTCGATATCCTTGACGGTGATCAGGCCGACGCAATGATAGGCCTCGTCCACCACCAGCAATTTCTCGATCCGGCGTGCATGCAACAGGCGTTGCGCCTCTTCCTGCCCCACGCCGACCTTGACCGTCGCCAGATTATCCTTGGTCATCAATTCGCTGACCGGCTGCGCCGGATTCTCTGCAAAGCGCGTGTCGCGGTGCGTCAATATACCGACCAGCTTGCCGCTCGCTTCCACCACCGGAATGCCGCTGATCCGGTGCCGCTTCATCAGCATCTGCGCGTCCGCCAGCGTGGCGTTGGGCAGGATGGTGATCGGGTTGACGACCATGCCGCTCTCGAACCGCTTGACCGCGCGTACCGCGTCCGCCTGCTCCTCGACCGACAGGTTGCGGTGCAGCACGCCGATGCCACCCAGTTGCGCCATGACGATCGCCATGTCCGCTTCCGTCACCGTGTCCATCGCCGACGACAGGATCGGGATGTTCAGCTTGATCGCCTTGGTGACGAACGTGCTGGTATCCGCCTGGCTTGGCAGCACATCGGATTCGCCGGGCTGCAACAGCACGTCGTCGAAGGTGAGGCCGAGGCGGATTTCCATGGAACAAGCCACTTTCTGCTGCGGGACGGGCTATCGTCCCAGGGGGATTTGTGGCGGCCCATGTAACCACTCCGCCCCGATACGGCCAGTCCCTTTGCCGGATTTATTGCGGGGTGACGGGGTGCGCGTGGCAGCGGCCCGGCGCCATCGTCCGCGAGACAAGGGACCGTGCGCAAAGCAACCTGTCTTGGCCATTCCCCCTCCCCTTCGCGCCCGAACCGGATTAGGCGTGGGATCATGAAACGCTTCGTCTCCCTCCTCGCCTTCGGCCTGATCGCCGCCTGTTCCAGCCCGCAAACCGCGCCCGACAATGGTGTGCAGGCGCAGGCCGCCACAGCCGCGCTGCTCCCGGTGGTGATCCACACTGCCAAGGGGTCGCATCGCTTCGATGTAGAGGTTGCAGATACGCCGGAGGCGCAGGAGAAAGGCTTGATGTTCCGCAAGGAGCTTGGCCCCACGACCGGCATGTTGTTCCCGATGGACCCGCCGCGCACGGCGAGTTTCTGGATGAAGGACACGCTGATCCCGCTCGACATGATCTTCATCCGCACCGACGGGACGATCGCTTTCCTGCAAGCCGAAACCGAACCCTATTCGCGCGTGCCGGTGTCGGCGGGTGTGCCGGTGGCGGCGGTGCTGGAACTGGCGGGCGGACGCGCGGCGGCGCTCGGCATCAAGGAAGGCGACCGCGTTGCGTGGGGTGGGTGCGCGGTGCCGCAGGAGAAGGTGGTGAGCCGCCTCAATTTCTGTCCTTCCGCCTCTCGGTAAAAGACGAACAGCCACCAACCGTTCGCTTCGAGCGTAGTCGAGAAGCGTCTGGCGCTGTGCCCTGCATTTCTCGACTTCGCTCGAAACGAACGGAGATAGGGGGAACCGATCCGCCGCAGGGCATCCCGATCCGCCTCTCGATTCTCGCATATCCGCCTTGCCAACGCCCCGCTCCAGCGGCTAAGCGCTTGAGCCATGGGAATCCTCGGCAAGATCTTCACCTGGTGGGATGGCGCGACCATCGGCACTTCGCTCTTCACCGCTCGCAAGGGCAGCAAAGTGGGCGAGGATCATCAGGGCAATCTCTATTATCAGGGCGGCGTTGACGTGAACGGCCTGCCGCGCCGCTGGGTCATTTATAATGGTGCCAACGACGCCAGCCGCGTGCCCGCCGAATGGCATGGCTGGCTGCACCATTCGATCGAGGGTGCGCCCGAAAGTTTCCTGCCGCCGCCGCGCATCTGGGAACGCGAATTCACCCCCAATGCCACGGGTACGCCGCAGGCTTATCGCCCGTCCGGCGCGATGGAAAAGGGCGGCCTGCGCCAGAAGGCGACGGGCGACTATGAGGCGTGGAGCCCCGACGCATCATGATTCGGCGTACGGCGGGCGTTGTTCCGTCGATCCTGATCGGTGCTTCGCTATTTGCGCTTGCGGCCTGTAGCGACAGCGACGTGCCGGTGGCCAACCAGACCGGCCCGGTGAAAGTGCAGGGCACGGAAATCCGTTCCGCTGATAGCGACAGCCTGCCCGGCACGCCGATGGCCGAGCGCACTGCCGTTGTCGGCCTGCTCAACAAGCGCAACGGGCTGACCCGCGACCTGACGCTCAAGCCGGGCGAAGCGGTGCGGGTGGGCGACGCGATCGTGCGCCTGCAGGCCTGCGAAACCAGCGCGCCGTGGGAAAATGTGCAGGACACCGGCGCCTTCGTGCAACTTGACGTGCGCAGCAGCGCCGATGGCAAATGGCGGCGCAATTTTTCCGGCTGGCTGTTCCGCGACCGGCCCGACCGCAATGTCGTGCAGCACCCGATCTACGACATATGGGTCAGAAGCTGCACGATGGCATGGCCCGAAAGCGGCCCCGACACGGTAACGTTGGGCGCGAAGGGCGAACCGGCATCGGCGCGCCCGGCGAGCGGCGCAAATGCCAGTTCGGCCGCCGCGCCGGAACCCGAACCCAGCGCACCCGCGCCCAGCGCCGCTTCGCCAACGGCCGCGCCCAGCAACTGAAGATAGTCGCGCTGGCTGATTTCGACCGCGCCCATCGAATGAAGATGGTCGGTCATGAACTGGCAGTCGAGCAGGGTGAAGCCGCCAAAGCGCAGCCGCGCCACGAGCCAGGCGAGCGCGACCTTCGACGCATCGGTGCGGCGCGATACCATTGATTCGCCGAAGAAGGCCCGGCCCAGCGCCACGCCATAGAGGCCGCCGACCAGTTCGTCGCCGTCCCACACCTCTATCGAATGGGCGTAACCGATGGCATAGAGATGGCGATAGGCGCTCTCGATCTCGCGATTGATCCAGGTGGAGGGGCGGTCGGGCGCGGCCTCCGCGCACAGGGCGAGAATGTCGGCAAAGGCGCGGTTGGCGGTAACGCGAAATTGGTCGCGGCGGATTTTCTTTGCCAAAGATTTCGACAAGTGAAAGCCATCCAGCGGCAAGATGGCGCGCTGCTTGGGCTCCACCCAATAGACTTCGGCGGCATCGCGGTCGTCCGCCATGGGAAATACGCCGATCGTATAGGCCTGGAGCAAAATCAGCGGGTCGATCATCATCACCTTCCTGACTAAGTGGCCAAGACCATCGCCGCAATCGGCTTTCGTTCCGAAGCGCATCGGCCTAGCATGGCGCGATGCGCAAATGCTTGCTCATCGCCGCCTTGTTGGTAGCCCTTCCACGTCCCGCATCCGCTGCGCCGGACCATCACGGACATTATTATCTTCAGGGCGTGATGGAGACGGGATCGGAACTGCTGTTGCGCGACGATGGCCGTTTTCAATGGTATCTCGTCGTCGGCGCACTCGACCTGTTTGCCGAGGGCGAATGGACCGCTACGGCAGATGCGGTGGTGCTGACCGCGCGCAAGAGCAAGGTCGTGCCCAATCCGGCCTTCGACACACTTGTCTTGCAGGTGGAGGATGGCAGGCTGGTGCCGCCCGATGGCCAGGGAGCCTATGTCCGGGCGACGCAAAGCGGCGATTGACTGGCGCAGGCGCGCCGATAGGCTGGCGCGCATGAACCTCTTCCATCTGGCGACGCTCTCGCTGCTGCTCGCCCCGCTGCCGCTCCATGCCGCGCCTGATCCTTATGCGACGCGCATCGCCCGTATCTTGAAGGCGACGCCGTTGATCGACGGGCATAATGACTGGCCCGAAGCGCTGGCGGAGAAGGCGAAGGACGCACGCTGGACGATGGACCTGACCCGGCTCGACCCGGCGACCTATCATACCGATCTCGATCGGCTGCGGGCGGGCGGGGTTGGCGGGCAATATTGGTCGGTATGGGTGTCGGCGGACCTGCCGCAGGTGCAACAGGTCAAGGATACGCTCGACCAGATCGGCATGGTGCATAGCCTCGCCGCGCGCTATCCCCGACATATCACGCTGGTCCGCACGGCGGCGGAGCTGCGCGCGGCACACAAGGCGGGGCGGATCGGGTCGCTGATCGGGGTCGAGGGCGGCGGCCAGATCGACGGCAGCCTCGCGGTGCTGCGCGCCTATCGCCAGCTTGGCGCGGCCTATCTCACCCTGACCCACAGCCGCACCATCGCCTGGGCCGACAGTGCCACCGACAATCCCCAGCATGACGGCCTCACCCCGTTCGGCGAAGACATAGTGCGCGAACTCAATCGCCTCGGCATGTTGGTGGACCTCAGCCATGTCAGCGAAGCGACGATGCTCGACGCACTGCGCGTGACCAAGGTGCCGGTCATATTCTCCCACTCCAACGCCCGCGCGCTGTGCGACACGCCGCGCAATGTATCGGACACAGTGCTGCGGCAAGTCGCGGCCAATGGCGGGGTGGTGATGGTCAATTTCGCCGCCCAATATGTCTCCGAAGCCCGGCGTATCTGGGGCGCGGATCGCAGCGCCGAAATCGCCCGCAACAACGCCCCGCCCTTTGGCGGCCTGCATATCGGCGATCCCAAGGGCGCGGCGCAGGCGCTGGCCGACTGGGAAAAGGCGCATCCCGAACCCGTCACCACGATCGCGCAGGTCGCCGACCATATCGATCATATCGTCAAGGTGGCCGGCATCGACCATGTCGGCATTGGCAGCGATTTCGACGGTGTGGGTGCGTTGCCGCAGGGGTTGGGTGGGGTCGAGACATACCCGGCGTTGCTGTCTGAACTGATGCGGCGTGGCTGGAGGGATGGGGATATCGCGAAGCTGGCGGGTGAGAATGTGCTGCGTGTGATGGCGGCGGCGGAGAGGGTTGCGTCGGAGAAGTAGATGCGGCCTGTTTTCCCCTCTCCCGCCTTAGCGGGAGAAAGAGGGGCCCGCGCCGAAGGCGGGAGGGTGAGGGTCTTGCGGACTGCTGCAAGAAAGACCCTCACCGACTGCGACTAGGCAGCAAGCTGCCAAGTCTTCGTAGCCTCTCCCGCGAAGGCGGGAGAGGGCAGAGTCGTCACCTCAATGCACGAAGCGGGCTACCACGTCGCGGTAGGAACGGCTGACTTTGACCTGGGCACCGGATTCCAGCACCAGGAAACATTCGCCATTGGTGTGCGGCTTGACCTGTTTCACCTGGCTCAGATTGACGATGGTGGAGCGGTGGACGCGCTGGAAGTTGCGCGGGTCAAGGCGCTTTTCCAGGTCCTTCATCGTTTCGCGCAGGATCAGGCTGTTGTCGGCGGTGTAGATGCACATATAGTCGCCGGCCGCGTCGATGCGTTCGATCGAATCGACATCGACCCGGAAAATCTGCCCACGATCCTTGATGTTGATGAGCTTTTCGAAGCGGTTGGAGGCGGGGCTATCCTCCTCGCCAGCGGCGAAATCGCTCATCGCCTCAGGCGCGACTTCGGCCAGCACCTCGCGCAATTTCTCTGCTTCCTGCACCTGACGCTTTTCGGACAGGCGCAGCCGCACCCGGTCAAGCGCATCGGCAAGGCGGCCTTCTTCCACCGGCTTCATAAGATAATCTATCGCCTGCGCCTCGAACGCGCGAATGGCGTGGTCGCTATAGGCGGTCACGAAAATGAATAGTGGCGGTTCGACTTCCATCATTCCCTGCACGACGGAAAATCCATCGAAACCCGGCATTTGAATGTCGAGGAACACAAGATCGGGTTTATGCGTCTTGATGGCGCGGATGGCTTCGCGGCCATTGGTGCAGGTTTCGATGATGTCGACATCCTCATGCGCTTGCAGACGCAGGGCAAGGCCCTGGATGGCCAGGCTTTCGTCATCGACGAGGATAGTTCTGATGGTCATGCGGCCACTTTCGATGTTTCTTCCATATTCAGCGGAATTTCGATGATGACCGAAAATCCGCTGGGGCTGGAACGTGTTTCAAAGCGCTGTCGTTCCCCGAAAGCCTGAATTAACCGGTCCCGGATGTTCGGCAGGCCCACGCCCATGCCCTCACTGGGGACCATGTGCGGCTTCATTCCACCTTCGTTCAATCCCGGCCCGGTATCCGATACGACGATCCGCACATTTTCACCGGCAGGCTGCGCGCTGACCGATATTTCTGCCCCCTCCTCCTTGGGCGTGACGGCATATTTGATGGCATTTTCGACCAGCGGCTGCAGCAGCAGCGACGGTAAACGGGCATGGCCAACCGCCGGGTCAATGACGAACACGGGACGCAGCCGCTCTTCGAACCGCATTTTCTCGATTTCCAGATAGAGTTTGAGCGTCTCGATCTCCTGCTCGATCGTCACCTGCGCGGTCGGCTCATTGACCAGCGTATAGCGCAGGAAGGACGACAGGCGCGACAGCATCGCATTGGCCCGGTCGGTCTGCTTGAGCAGCACCAGCGTCGAAATCGAATTGAGCGTATTGAACAGAAAATGCGGGTTGAGCTGATAGCGCAGCATCGCCAATTGCGCATTGGCAGCCTGCGCCTCCAGCCGCAAGAGCTGGTCCGTCTGCTCCTCCACCGTCAGATAGAAGTTGATCGCATAATAGAGCGCGGACCAGGCCCCGATCAGCGTCACCGACAGATAGAAGGCACCGAGGAACAGTTGCACCCCTGCCGTTTCGCTGCCCCTGTTCTGCGTCGAAAAGACCCAGGCGTCGATAAAGGCCACCAGTCCCGCCGCGACCAGCACTGTCACGATCGACACGCCCCAGGTGATGATCGGCCGCTGTTTGAGCAGGAAGCGGAACATCACCGCGATCAGCAGCGTAACCGAATAGCCGGTCGCAGTGGAGATCATCACCGGCACCAGGCTGGAGAAGGACTGGCCATTGGCGATCGTGGACGAGCCGCGCAGCAAGAAGGCACCAGCCCATCCCAGCGATTGCAGGTTCCAGAAAGCGCGGTTCTTGTCAGCGAAAAAGGGCTGAGGCTGGATACGGGACACGGACATTGTGCGTGAGACTAGGCGATTTCCACGCACGGGTGAAGCCGGGTTCAGGCGGCCGCCGCCGGTTCTTCCGCGATCGGGGTGATGGCGTCGGGACATAGCCACACCAGATCGGCAAGCGCCAATGCGCGCCCATCATGCGCCTGGATGGCGATGCGCCGGATTGGCTGGCCATCGCGCTTGTCGGCCAGCACCTGGCACGACACCGTGCCGCATCCCCACCGTTCGCCCCATTGGCGCAGCGCAATCATCGCGGGGGCCAGATCCTCGCCCTTCTGCGTCAATCGGTATTCGACCTTGCGCCGGTCGCACTGCATCGGCTGGCGCAGCATGATGCCATTTTCCACCAGTCGGGCGAGGCGGTTGGCCAATATGTTGCGGGCAATGCCAAGCGTCGACTGAAACTCTTCAAAGTGGCGGATACCCGACAAGGCACCACGCAGGATAAGGAACGACCAGCGCTCCCCCATCATTTCCAGCGCGCTCGGCAACGCGCATTGTTCGAGATCCTGGGCCAGATTATGTTTCATCGTCATAGCATATAGCGCAAAGCCACAGGCGTTGCAAAAGTGCAGCCTTATTCAGGCAAATGGGATTTTTTTGTTGCGCAACAAGGTACTTCCCACACAATCGGAAACGATGTTACGCCAATATGAACTTGTCGAGCGGGTAAAGCGCTACGATCCCGACGCGGACGAAGCGATGATCAACCGCGCCTATGTGTTTTCCGTGCAGAAACATGGGAGTCAGAAGCGCGCGAGCGGCGACCCCTATTTCAGCCATCCGATTGAAGTCGCTGGGATATTGACCGACTTCCATCTCGACGATCAGACCATCGTCACTGCCCTGCTGCACGACACCATCGAAGACACGCTGGTCACCTATGAAGAGATAGAGGCCGCGTTCGGCAAGGATATCGCCCGCATGGTCGATGGCGTGACCAAGCTGTCGAAGATCGAGGCCATGTCCGAAAATGAACGGGCGGCGGAAAATCTGCGCAAATTTCTGCTCGCCATGTCGGACGACATCCGCGTCCTGCTGGTCAAGCTGGCCGACCGGCTGCACAATATGCGCACGCTGCATTTCATCAAGAATGAAGCCAAGCGCCGCCGCATCGCCAAGGAGACGATGGATATTTATGCCCCGCTCGCCGAGCGGATCGGCATGTATGACTTCATGCGCGAGATGCAGTTGCTGTCGTTCCGCGAACTGGAACCCGATGCCTATGACAGCATCACCAAGCGGCTGGAACAGTTGAAGGAAGGCGGCCATGACAAGGTCGACCGCATCGGCGCTGAACTGCAACTGCTGCTGGGCAGCCGTGACCTGCCGGTCACCGTGTCGGGCCGCGAAAAACATCCCTATTCGATCTGGCGCAAGATGCAGGAGCGCCACATCAGCTTCGAACAACTGACCGACGTCATGGCCTTTCGCGTCATCACCGACACGCCGGAGGATTGCTATCGCGCGCTGGGCGTCATCCACCAGACCTATAAAATGGTGCCCGGCCGCTTCAAGGATTATATCTCCACCCCCAAGCGCAACGGCTATCGGTCGATCCACACCACGGTCATCCATCAGGACAATGCCCGGATCGAGGTGCAGATCCGCACCCGCGACATGCATAATCACGCCGAACTGGGCCTCGCGGCGCATTGGGCCTATAAGCAGAAGGGCGACGCCAACGACCAGCAGGCGGCCTGGCTGCGCGACCTCGTCGAAATTCTGGAACAGAGCCAGGACGCTGACGAACTGCTCGAACATACCCGCATGGCGATGTATCAGGATCGCATCTTCGCCTTTTCACCCAAGGGCGAACTGCATCAGCTACCCAAGGGATCAACCCCGGTCGATTTCGCCTATGCGGTTCACACCTCGCTCGGTAACCAGACCGTAGGGGCCAAGGTGAATGGCCGCGTCGTGCCGCTGCGCACCTCGCTCGAAAATGGCGATCAGGTCGAAATCCTCAAATCCGGCGGACAGGAGCCGCAGGCCGGCTGGCTGACCTTCGCCATCACCGGCAAGGCACGCGCGGCCATCCGCCGCTATATCCGCCAGAAGCAGCGCGGCGAGGAAATCAAGCTGGGCGAAAAACTCTATGAAGAGATTGTCGGCCGGTTCACGCCCGATCTCGCCAGGGAATTGGGGGACAAGGCGCTGGCCGGGGCGCTCAAGCGCCTGAAACTGGAAGATCGCGCCGCGTTGATGGTGGCGATCGCCACGCACCGCCTGCTCGATTCCGAAGTCATGGAAGCGCTCGTCCCCGGCTCGACCAGCGCCATCGGCATGGAGGAAACGCACCCCCGCCAGCATGCCCCGGTGTCGATCCGCGGCCTGACGCCGGGCATCGCCTATAACCTCGGCGATTGCTGCCATCCGGTGCCGGGCGACCGCATCGTCGGCGTCCGCCGCACGGGCGAGCCGATCGAGGTCCACACCATCGATTGTCGCGCGCTCGAAGCGGGGCAGGACGACGACTGGATTGATCTGAGCTGGGACAGCAAATCCAAGGGCGGCACCGCGCGCCTTTCGGTCATCGTCAAGAACCAGCCCGGCGCGCTCGCCGCCGTCGCCAATGTGTTCGGCGCGACCAAGGCGAACATCCTCAACCTGCAACTGGTCAACCGCGAAGGCCCGTTCCACACCGACGTCATCGACCTGGAAGTCGCCGACGCGCAGCATCTGATGCGGATATTGTCAGCGCTGCGCGCGATCGACGTGGTAGTGCAGGCGGACAGGGTTTAGCGCGGCGACGAAAAACCCCCGTCAGAAGGCTTGTCGCGCATAGGCACAAGCCGACGGTGATTTTCGGACAATGTCTGGTTCAGGACCGAGATATAGACTGCGGTACGATGGAATTTTGACGAAGGCACGAGTGCTTCTGATGGCTATCATGTGATTGGCGTCAGGGGAAAGCTGCCTGTCGGCCATCGACCAGAAGCAGATACTTCGAGCGATTTCAATGTCGCCCGCAAGCGGACATTATCTCGGCGAACTTATTACCAAACATGTGGCTCGGATCAGAATACCCACGCCATACAGTACTACTGGCCCGCCCAGCCCTAGCACTGCTAAAAAGGTAACGCCAGAATTGACACATGAGCTACCGCAACTATTGAAAAGACCAAGCAGATAGACAAGGCTCACGACGAGTGGGACAATCACGCAAAGTGACCCGATTTTCCAAGCACGATTTCCGGCGATGTCACTGGCAATGCCAAAATAGACTGGCAAAAACACGAAGGAACCAAAAAAAAAATATTCGCCTAGCATGTGTTTACTCTATGCCACGATGATCGCGTTGCCGCTTACCATATCTCGCCTGTATTATATAGCGCTATCGCGCTCTAAGCCGACCGTCCGCTACCCATCTGTGGACGCCCCGAGTAACGCAAGTGGTATTTGGAGGTGGGCACGTAGTCGGATGCTGCCATCTGTCCGGC
>NZ_JAZDXA010000054.1:0-27108 GCF_040170545.1 Sphingobium sp. MK2 | reverse complement strand
TCGTCACCTCCAATGGCTACCCAATCAATGAATCACGAATAACCTAAATCCGCCAGAGTTTTTGCGGGTGTCCAGCTGCGTTGCAGGTGCCCTATGGCGAGGAACGCCTCATTCTCGCGACGGGCAGATATATCGGCGAAGGGTTCGACGATGATCGCCTCGACACGCCGTTCCTGACGATGCCAATCTCCTGGAAAGGCACTCTCGCGCAATATGTCGGCCGCATGCATCGTCGGCATGCAGGGAAAACCGACGTACAGGTTTATGACTATGTCGATGATGCGGTTCCCATGCTCTCGCGCATGGCCGCGAAACGGCAGGTTGGATACCGCGCGCTGGGCTACAGCATAGAAAATCAGCCTCGGAATCACTTATCGATTCTCAAACGGCCTTGAAGAATCGAGAATCGATTCTCCGAATGAGATTTATGGTTCCCGATATGGCCTCAAAGCCTCATGAAACCGCCACCTCCATATGAGCTAATCGATTCTCCGCAGACCAGCCGCGACCGCCATCGGCGTCATGGATATGCGGCAGGCGGCAAGGCACGGTCAGACCGTGGAAGTTGATCCGGACCTTTTCGCGGTTCAGATGATATTCGTCGACGAAGATGCCGATGCGGCAGCCCTTCCATTCCTCGACCCGTTTCGCTTCTCGCAGGAAATCCTCCTGGAGCTGCCTGTTGTCACCGAACCAGATTGGCACTGGGCAGAAGCGCGCGACGTCCTTCACCGCCTGTTCGAGCGCGCTTGCCCAGCTTTCCGGCAAGTCGATCTCGATTTCGGTGCCCTGGCCGAGGGAGGAGGGGATAAGATCGAGGAGCTTGCCGCTTTCCCATGCGTCGGGCGTGATGGTCACCTGCCAGGCCGCACCCAGTTCGGCCGCGTGGGAACGCACGGTGACGTGGCGGCCCACCAGACTGAACACGCCCATGCCGGCCGGATCCTCCGCGCGGGCAATGTCCTCGTTCCACCCGGAATCGCCGAGCGTCAGGAACCTGGCCGGCTCGGCAATGCCGCGCCCGTCGTCGCGAATGCGGAGCACCGGACGGTCGTTCTTCTCGATCCTGGCAATATCGATCCGGGTCGCACCGGCACGCCTGCTGTTCTGGATTATCTCGGCCAGGCAGTCGGAAACGCTTCCATTGAAAATCGTCCAATTTTGGTGATCAGGGACTGACCGACTGTGGTCTTGATCGTGGTAGGAAAGGTCATGAAGGCCTCCGGATTTGCAGCGACATCCTCGTCGCAACCATCCCCGGCTTTCTCCCCTCCGGTCTCGTCCGCTT
Source organism: Sphingobium sp. MK2 (assembly GCF_040170545.1). Classification (NCBI taxonomy): domain Bacteria; kingdom Pseudomonadati; phylum Pseudomonadota; class Alphaproteobacteria; order Sphingomonadales; family Sphingobiaceae; genus Sphingobium; species Sphingobium sp. MK2. Next base: position 25,820 of record NZ_JAZDXA010000054.1, on the reverse strand, counting down.
GCTCGCGGGAATGGCCAGGCTCCTGTCGAAACAAGGGGTGGCACGGGTCGGACCAGTCGACATGACGGATGATCCAGTCGGGAACGAAATCCCAGTCGAAGCATCCGAGATACCCGTCGGCGACGCTGGCCCAAGCCGCGTCAACGGCATCGGTCCAGCCGATGACGGTCATGCGCAGGGCGGCGGTGCCGATAGCGTTGCAGGATTCACGGATGAGCAACGCGCGTTCGATGTCGGCCGGATTGGTGACAGGATGGTCTCGCAGGGACAGCACCGCTTCCCAGAGGCACGCCGCGGTTTCGAGCGCGAAGGCGCAATTGGAGTCCTGCATGATGCAAGTCCTTTCGCTTGGGGAAAAGATCAGGCGGCGATCTGATCGGAGCCTGGGCCAGCAAGATTCACGGTCGAGATCGCGCTGTGTGCGATCGGCGACGGTTCAAAGGACCACCGTTTTCGTCCGGAGTCCGTCGGATGCGGGTCGGAGCGAATGCGGATGATCTTGGACCGCACCTTCGCGGTGGCGAACGTGTCGTCGGGCAGGTGCTCGAGCGTCTCCATGTCGTCGGTCTGAAAGGTGATCGGCACGACCGCGACCAGCGTCGGCGCCTCGCCATGTCCATTGGGGCCCATCAGGTCGCGAGCCGCCGCGATATGCTTGCGCACGCCGCGGAACGGCGGGTTCATGATGACACGGGGAAACTGGACTTTCCCGCGCACCTCGACGGCATATTCGAGGAAACAGCGGTTGATCACGGTCCCGAACCGGTGAAGCTGGGCTGCAAGCTTGATATGGCGTTCGACCTGGACAAGTTCGTAGCGGCTGTGCCCGCTTTCGATCAGGGCCCGCGAGAGATTACCGGTCCCGGCGCTTGGCTCGAGGGTCAGATAGTCGCCGACTTCGCCAAGATAGCGCACCATGCGCGCCGCGACATCCGGCGGCGTCACATGGCATTCGGTGGCACTATCGACGGCGATGATCTCGGGCGCTCGCGCGATCTCGACATTTGCGAAACCGGGCCGCGACTTCACCGTGATCCGCATCGGCCTGGCGGGCCGCGTGTAAACGCCCGGTTTCATGCCGCCTCCTCCTCCTCGCCGGCCGCCTGGCGCGCGGCTGCATCGAGGGTGTCGAGCTCGATCGGCAGCGGCTTGGTCGGCTTGTCGGTGATGACAAGAAGCGCGTCGGTCTTGTAGAACTCGGCACCGATCGTCGAAATACGGATGCGGGCGACCGGTTCGCCGGAGCGCACGCGTTCCTGTCTTTGCCATTCCATCCGCACGCGGCGGCCGTCGGCGGCGATCTCGATCGTCTTGAAAGGGGCGTAATCCCCCTTCGAATTGGCCGAATAGGTGGCCTGGGTCGTCGAATAGATCGAGTTGGGCTTGGCCGCGCTGTGCTTGCCCTTGCAGGCCGCGACCATATGCAGGTTCCATATCGTCTGCAGTTGGTCGGCCTGTTCCTGTGACGGATTGATCAGCGGCACGGCGTCGGGTTTGGCCGAGACACGGCGCGCCGTTCTGGCGGGCACGGTGTAGCCGCTGGCCTGCATCAGATCGCGCCAGCCATCCTCGTTCAAGGCGAGCGAGGCTTCCGGGGCGATGTGGGCGGGAAGCGGAACCGGGCTTTCAAGTCGGAAAACCCCTGCATGGGGCACTGTGCATTTCGGGCCTTCGGCGCCCTGCTCGCGTGCGAACGCCTGGATGATGACCGGCGTAAGCTCACCGTCGTACCGCGGGATGTCGCCGAGCATGGAACGCTCGAATGCCAGACGGTTCAGAACATGCTCGATCCAGCGGCGACGGATGGGGCCATTGACCGCGAGGGTTGCCCCTTCGATGCACGATTGCCGGGCGTCCGCCGGCGTGATCTCGCCTTTGTCGACCTTGTAGTAGAGATCGTAGTTCGACCATGTCTTGCGCGTATCCATGTTACCGAGCGCATGGCGAATTTGTTCGTCGGTCGTGAAGAGATCCCAAATCGCCAGCGCCGCATGCGCCGTATTGATACCCCGTTGCAGGTCCCGAAGCTCGGCCAGCAGCGCCTTGATCCGGTTGGCACGGGTGCGCGGATCGCTCTTCATATTGGCGAAGCGCTCGACACCGGTGGCGCGGTAGAGCCAGTAAGTCGCGGCCTTCTCGGCGTCGCTCGAGGCGCTCATGGCCGAATGCATGCGCTCTTGCGTCTTGCGCGCGCCGCGCTCGCTATGATGACCGACAAGGATGGGCTGGCCCATATGGAAGGCCTGCGAGAGCTCGTCGGCGCGGCGGGCGAAGGAATTGGCTTCGGCATGGCGTTTATGTGCGAGGTCATCGAGACGTTCGGCCTTGATCGCGGCGCGTTCGGCGAGCGTCATCTCTTCGGCTTCGATCTCGCCGGCGAGTTCGACGGCCAGATCCTCACGCTGCGGGGTCCATTTCGGAGCGACGAAAAGCTCCTGCTTCGGGGCCCATTGGAAGCCAGCCTCCTTGACCCGTGCATAGGTCTCGGCGTCGAGATGCGACGACGCATAGAGGCGGATCTTGTTGTCCTCGGGGCTATATGTTGCGGTGAAGCTGGTCATTGATCGTCCTTTCAAGGGGCGGCGGTCATGTGCCGGGGGCAAATCGGTGCATCACGCCGATGGGAGATCGGCGCGGCTGATGGCTTGAGGGTCTGAGCGATCGCCTGGCGGCGAGCCGGCGAACTGGTCGGGCGGGAACCCGAACTTCAGGCAGGGCTAGGAAAGCCGAAGCGTCTTTTCGTCCGGAGTTTCGATATGGACATAGCGCTTGCCGCCGCTGCGGCGTTTGCGAATGCGGCCGTCCACGAACGCATCGGCCCATCGCCTTGCTTCGGCGGCGCGGGCGCCGTCGGCGCATTCGTCCGCCTGCTCGAAGAGCGTATAGGCAAGGGCATATTGCTCCCGCTCCGGAAGGGCGAGCAGCGCCGAAGCGATCGGCAACGCGCTTTCGTAGAATTCGAGAACATGACGGCCACCGCCATGGTGCATCAGGATTGCAAGTCGGCCTCTGCTCCCGGTGCCCGTCGGTCGGGCAATCCGCACATCATGGGAGGCATAGGTGACCGAGACGCGTGAGGCTTCGAATTCACCGCGATGGAAGACGCGGTCGTCGCGGCTGGGAAGCGGATGGGCGAGGATTTCATAGCCGTCGAAGCTTTCGACCCTGCGGATCAAATTGTGTCCGATAACGGTCATGACATGGATTCTCCGGTTCGGGGTGAGGGAAGTTGGGCGCCCGGCGTCACGCGGCGCGGCGGCCATCGGCGTCGCGAAGTCCGAGATCGAAGGCGGTGAGGATGTCGAAATCGGGTTCGAGACGGTCGAAAGCGTCCGTAAGATCGTCAATATTGATCCAGGTGAACGCATCGCCGGGGTCATCATCGAGCTGGAACACGATGGGCAGCGAGCCTGCGGTCATCTCGGGGAAATTGGCTCGGATGATCAGTGTCTCGATCCGGCGCGCGAGGAGACCGATGCGGGGAGCAAGCCCGCCTCGCTCGGCATGTTCCATCGCAAAATAGCGCACGGGCGCCAGCAGCTGGGCTATGCGAACGCATGGGACGCGCCCGACGCTTTTCGGGCCGGCAACGGTACCGGCAAGCGCCCGGCGTTCGGCGGATACCGTGTCGGCGGGCACCAGCGCGCGATAGACATAGTGAGGCAGCGTCCCCGCAATGCGGGAACGGGCGACGATGATGTCCATGGTGGATCTCCTTCAGGCGACCAGCAGCGTTGCCGCAGCGTCGGAGCGGGGAAGATGCAGTTCGCGGCAGATGCGCGCCGCAAATCGCACCGGCTGGACCAGCTCGTCGACCGATGCCCAGTTGTTGCGATCGCCGACATAGTCCTTGCGGCCGGCAACCTTGCGGAACATCACTTCGCGGCTGAAACCCATCGCGCCGAGGCTGAGCTGCACGTAGATGCTCACGCCGTGGAGGATCACTTCACCGCTTACGGCGATGCCCCCACGGTTCGAACGAATATCGTAACTGTCTTCAGCGAGGCCGAGCGCGTCGGCCAGCGCGCGCAATGCCTTGCGACCGTCGCTGTGGAACAGCTTCTTCGCGGGTTCGTCATAGGCGACGCCCTTGTGGGCCAGCGCGATCAGTGCGGGCTTGCGCCGAATATCGGCGATGGCGTCGATGCAGGCACGTCGAAGTTCGACATCGGAGTCCTCGATCTCCGAGGCGATGGTGCCGAGGTGGCGTGCGAGCAGGATGACGGCCGGATCGCTGTCTTGCGGTCGCCCGGCGTTGCGGCAGTCCTCGATCGCGGCATTGAGCGCGTAGAGGGCGGTTGCCAGGGTAGGAAGCGCCGAAGGGTCGAGCGCCTGCTGGTGCCGAAAGGCCAGGTCATAGGACATGGGGATTTCTCCTGGGGTCCGGACGCATCTTCACGCCCGCCCAAATCCCCTCCCCCCTTCCCTCCCGTCAGGTGGTCACCACTCGAAATGTGGCAGCCGGTCGGTCGCGGCGGCATCGCGATCCAGGATCAGGTAGTCGCAACCCTTTTCTTGCGCGAATGTCAGCGTATCGGTGAGGTCGGCCGGAATCGCGGATGGGTCGCCGAACGAGGACGCAATGGTGCATATAAGCCAGCCATAATGCGTATCGGCGATGCTCAAGGGACGGTCGGACGGTTCGCGTGTCATCCACTCGTCGATCATCGCGGTCGTCGGCCATGAAACATGGCACGATGACATGGCGAGATAGTTTCCGATCTCAAGGCGCTCGCGATCATAACCGACTTCCGGTTCGATCCACTCCATGCGGCTGAGGAGCTGGTCTTCGGGGTGAAGATTGAAATAGTCGCGCACCACAGCGGGATCGTCGACGCGGTCGGGATCACGGCTGTCGTTGATCTCACCCCATCGCGATCGACAGAAGACCGCCACCTGTTCCACCAGCCCCTTGTGGCTGACGGCGGCGGCGACATTGGTCCCGTGACCATGGCTGATTATGGCGAGATGGACAGAAGGCCCCAGGGAATTGGCATCTGGTTGATCCGTCCCATGGCGGCGTCGAGATCGGCAATGGTGTCGGCAATGTCACCGGATGCCCCGGCATGGGGTGCCAGGGCGGTCTTGGCGCGCGCCAGCAGCGCGAGATGCGCGGATCGCGTGTGATCAGCCATAGGATATCCTTTCACATATGGATTCTGGCGAGGACTTAGGTCACGCTCCATCGGTGCCCTCAGGCGGCAGAGACAGCCGGGTCGGGCAGCAGGTCGCCTTGGGTGCCCTCGGCCAAGGGCGCGTTATCGTTGCCTGGTTCGAACTCGCCCTTGGTGTTTGCCAGCTCGGCTTCGAGGTCAGCGAGTTCCCGAAGTTTGTCTTCGAGCAATTCAGTGTCGGAGAATTCCTGACCCAGGCGCGCCTCGAACGCCGGGAGGCGCCGTTCATCGGCTTCGAGGTTTGCCCTCAGGTTGGCGAGGTCGGCGTCGAGATTGCGAATGGAAGACTCGATCCGGCCAACCACGGTGCTCGACCGCGTTTTGTCGGTGACTTCGAATCCGCGATGTTCGCCGTGGTGCTGAATGGCGATCGTGGTGCAGATACACCGATCCCCGTCGTCATCTCTGGCCTCATAGCCCGAAATCTCCAGGTCGATGCCGTTGAAGCTTCCGAGCATCTGGCGCGTGGGAATGCCGCTCGCTCGCATCTCGTGAGCCTGTCGGAGGATCTTTTCCCCGGCGGCCTTGCGGTCGGCGATGATCGTGCCGTCGGAAGCGAAGATGATCTCGTCGTCATCGGTGGGAATACGTTGATCAATGTCGGATTCCAGCCAGGCGATCTGCCGGCGGCAGGTCTCGATATCATCTGTCGTTCGCCTGATCGTCCTGCGGATATTGAACTGGTCGTCGATATGCGCATCGCGCAGGCGCAGGAGTCTTGCCACCTCGGCGTCGAGACCAGCTTTCTTCATCAGGCGGTCGTCGCCGGATGCGAGCGCCTTTGCCAGGGCGAACTGATTGACGTTGGAACCGACGTCCTCGATCCGCCGGATGGAGCGGTCGCCCGACATGGCCATGTTGATGAAGCGCGCCTTGCGCTCGAGCATTTGCCAGTTGGTGGCATCCATCGAGCCGCTGGTGGCGTAGCCGTAGAGCTCGATTTCGTCGTTCTGGTTCCCCTGGCGCTCGATCCGGCCTTCGCGCTGCTCGATATCGGAGGGGAGCCAGGGGACATCCAGATGATGCATCGCGATCAGGCGTTGTTGCGCGTTTACCCCGGTGCCCATCATGCTGGTCGAGCCGACGACGAAACCCTTTCGTCCCTGGTTGAGGTCGTTGAACAGGCGCTGCTTCGCACTGTTCTTCTTGTAGTGCTGGATGAACGCGATCTGGTCCGCAGGCACGCCCATTGCGACAAGTCGATCGCGGATCCAGACATAGGCGGAAAAGCCCCGCGTCTCGAGCGCGGCCTCGGTGCCGAGGTCGGAGAAGATCATCTGTACGGCGCCGGGCAGCGGGTAGGGTTTGCCGGTTTCGGGGTCCGTGTAGCGATAGTCGCGCGTCTCGTGCCAGATACGGTATGCGTTCTCGATCAGGAGATTGAGCTTGTTGCCCTCCTCGTTCCCCATCATGGGGTCGACGAAGCGGAGATCGATCGCGGAGTGCCTGCCGTCGGTGATCACCGACAAGAGGATGTCGTCGCCCTTCTGTGGCCGTCCGCTGCGGTTCTCGATGGCCTTGATGCGTCCGGCCAGCACCCTCTGATAGGCTTTGAAGGGCGCGCCCGACTTGGCGACGATGATCTTCCGCTTCCCGCCCTTGATGGTGGGCAGCCGGACATATTGGCGCAGATCGTCCTTCAGCACGACGTCGGCCACGCTGCGGTACATCGCCATCAGGTCGGCGACGTTCACGAACTCGCAGAACCGGGTGACCGGCTTGTAGCTGCCGCTCGGCTGCAGCTCGAGTTCGGTGCGCGTGTCGCCGAAGTTCGCCGCCCAGGCGTCGAACTCGTGCAAGCCCTTCGCGGTGAGCTCGTCGGGCTGCATGAAGCGCTGCAGCGTATACATCTCGCCGAGGGTGTTGGTGATCGGCGTTCCAGACGAGAGGATCAGCTCGCGTCCGGGATTGATCCCGGCCAGATAGCGGCTCTTCACATAAAGGTCCCAGGCGCGCTGCGAACCCGCCGGATCTACCCCTTTGAGGTCGCCCAGATTTGTCGCGAAGGTCAGCTTGCGGAATTGCTGGGCTTCGTCGACGAGGATCTGGTCGATACCGATCTCGCCGATATGCACGAGGTCGTCCTTGCGGGCCTGCAGATTTTCGAGTCTGTTCTTCAGCCCTTCCTTCAGGCGCTCCACGCGCTTGCGGGAGACACGATCCTCGTTGTCGATGCCCGTGATCAGCACCTCGTAACTGGCGAGCTGGTCTTCGATCAGCTGCTTCTCGAATGCGGCGGGCGTCGGGATGAACTTGAAGGCATCATGCGTGATGATGATCGCGTCCCAGCTGCCGGTTGCCGCGCGCGCCAGGAATCGCTGACGCTTCTCGCGCACGAAGTTCGTATCGTCGGCAACGAGGATCCGTGCCGTGGGATAGAGCATCAGGAACTCGCGCGCGATCTGGGCCAGGCAGTGATTGGGCACCGCGATCATCGGTTTGTTCACGAGACCTAGCCGGCGCTGCTCCATCACGGCGGCGCACAGGCTGAAGGTTTTTCCTGCGCCGACCGAATGGGCGACATAGGTCGAGCCGGCGGCTAGGATACGCCAGATGACGCGCTTCTGGTGATCGCGCATCCTGATCGCCGTCGATGCGCCCGGCAGATGCAGATGCTTGCCGTTGAATGCGCGGGGTACGAGGTTGTTGTAGGCATCGTTGTAGATCCGCACGAGCCGGTCGGCGCGATCGCTTTCCTGCCAGACCCAGGTCTCGAAGGTCGACTTGATCGCCGCCAGCTTCTCCTTTGCGGCTTCGGTGTCGGTCGTGTTGAGTTCCCGGCGCTCCGAACCGTCCGCCTCCCGGTGGATGTCGTAGATCTTGGGTATGTGGGAATTGAGCGCGTCTTCGAGCAGGTCGGCCGCGCTGCGGCGCGCAGTGCCCCAGGTCGAGGTTGAACTGACGTGTCCGAGGAACGGGGCCTTGTCCACCGTCCAGCTCGCGAGCGCCACGGTATGACGGATCCGGGTCTGGACCTCCATGGCTTCGGCGACGAACGCTTCGATGACGTCCACCGGAATCCAGGGCGCCCCGAGACGCGCCGTGATCTCGCTCGGTTTGAGATCGACGGGCTGGACGGCTTCGAGAGCGGTTGCGGTCGCATTGAACCGCGGATCGGTTTCGGCCTTCGCGCGCGCGAGGGCCAGCTTGGTGCGGACAGGCCCCGAAAGGGCTTCGTCGGCCGGAACCCAATTGTCGAAATGGGGCGTGCTGCGGACGGGGTCGAGATAGACATCACCGGCAAGGTCGGCGAGCGCTTCGACTTCGGTGATCCCGAGCAACCCGGCGATCAGCGGAATGTCGACGCGGCCGCGATCATGGAGCGACAGCGCCAGGGCATCCTGGGCCGATTGGATCTCCTGGACAACTGGCGGCTTGACGACGCGTTCGGTGAAGATGGGACCCGGCGTGCCGGCGTCATCCGCCTCGTCATAATTCTCGATCGAGGCTACCAGCCATACGTCGGGGTCATCGAGGAAGGGCTGAAGATTCGGGCGGCGCTGATATTCCTTCTCGGCGCCGGTTTCCGGATCGATGCGGATGCTGGTGATGGTCCGGTTGATCGGCCCATGCTTCTTGATGAAGTGCCTGTAGTGGCTGAGCAGCTTTTCCTGGCAGTCGGCGTAGGGCCGGTCATTGAGCTGGGCGCGCAGGATCGCGCGGACCGTATCCCGGATGGGGATCAGCCCCCTGACGATGTTGGCATGCTTGGCGAACATGCCCGACCCGCCGCGCCCGTTTTTCACCTCGACCGCGGTCGGAAGTCCGTTGACGATCTGTCGCAGAATGCCGTCCGAAACGAGATAGCTGCCTTCCTTGAAGTCCGCTTCGTCGGCGGCGGTGCCGACGTCGAGGTCGAAGGTGACGTCGAACTTGTCGCGCAGTGACGTGGTGCGCCCGACGGGGCGATAGATGCCTGCCTGTCTTGATGCGATCGCCGACAAGGTGGACGAGAGCGCGTCCCTCAGGTCGACCCCGGGCTCGGCCGCGCAGGAATATTCCATGCCGTACTGGCCGCTTTGCCATTGGTGGACGCCGAGAACATGGTCGGGATTGTCGAGGAAATAGCTGTTGATCCGGAGCGACCCGAACCCTTCGTCGCTGTCGGGAACCTCGGCCAGTTCGATCCAGTTTCGCATGGCGAACGGAGTATCGGGCGCGCGCTTCTGGAAGAGCAGGATATCGACGACGACGTCGGTGCCGGCCTCCTCCCTCATGGCCTTGCTCGGCAGGCGCACCGCGCCGAGGAAATCGGCGATGGAATCTATATGGAGCCGCGCTTTCGGGTCGCTTTTGTCGAGGGAATATCGCGACGTCACGAACATCGCGATGCCGCCTGGCCGGACGTGTTCGAGCGATTTCGCGATGAAGAAGTCGTGGAGCGACAGACCCAGGCGGCCGAGTTGCGTCTTATTGTGGATAGAGAGGTTCGAGAAAGGCGGATTGCCGATCGCCAGGTCGAAATCGCCGGGCAGCGATGCCTTGTCGAAGTCGATGCAGCGGATGACCTGGTTGGGATAGAGCGCGCTGGCGACGCGGGCGGTGACGGGGTCATTCTCGATGCCGACGAACACCGTACCATCGGAGAGATCGGGCGGCCGAAGCCCCATGAACAGGCCGCTTCCGCATCCCGGCTCAAGGATATGCCCCCCGCTGAAGCCGAGGATCCGGGCGGCGTCCCACATGGCCCGGACGATGTACTCGGGCGTGTAGTGGGCATATTGCGTAGCGCGCTTGAGCGACTGGAGCTCGCGGTCGGTGGTTTCGGTGATCAGGCTCTTTCCGAGGTCTTCCCAGCCCTCCCGGAATGTCTCCGAGCGATCCGCGAAGATGCTGTTCGCAAGCTCGGATGCGCCGAACCCGATGAACCTGGCGATGCGCTCCTGTTCGGCCGGTGTCGCCGGTCTTTGCTCTTGATCCAGGAGGTTCAGAAGCTTGATCGCCTCGACGTTGTCCCGTGCGCGGCCCTTCCAGGATGGCGCCAAGTCCCGCCCTGCAGCGAGCGAGAAGTCGAAGGACGCAACTGGCGATGCGGCAGCGGTGAGGGAGATCGCGGCCGATGGAAGGAGCGCCGTTTCCCGAATGTCGCGGGCAATGGCCTCGCTGGCGGACGCAACGATCTGGTCGAAGTCGAGGCTCAGCTGGAGAGCCAGCGCGGATGCACTGTTTCGCATGGGGTGCTTCCTTTCGGTGATTTCGAGGGTGCCGCACGGCGTCTCGGGTTCGTGCCGGACACCGGGCAGCGATGTGGTCGGAAGGGTAAAGAGGCGGATTTGCGCGCGCCCGGATTCCAGCGGCCGGCAAAGAACTGGCCTCGCCAGACGAGCGTCGGACGATCGCTATCGAGGGCGCGCCGTCGTTCCAGAGGCCACGGTCGCAAGAACCAGGATCATGGCCATCTCCGATTTGGAGTGTCAGTGGCTTGAGAGCAGAAGGTCCAAGGCTCGCCCGAACACCTCATCGCCGGCGTCGTTGACGACGACAGCGTCGGGATTGGTGGCGCGCACTGCGCGCTCGATGGTCGCAAGCGGCCGCTTCCGCAGCGGATATTGCAGGATCTGATCATTCTCGATCGTGACCAGATTGGTGCGCAGCAAGCGCTTCAGCCGACGGCCCTCGACGGCGCGCGAAAGAAGGTCGCTTATCTCGGCCTCGAGATCATGATCGAAGGTCATGTCGCCGAAAGAGCGCGGTGACCGGTTGGCCTTGAGCCAGCCGTCGACTTCGCCTTCGGTCCATCGGCCGACCTGATGATAGAAATCAGCGCCGCCGGTTCCCTGGTTTCGGGCGTGAAAGGCCAGCTCGCCGTCGTCGGGTAGGGGCGAGGGTTCCCAAAAGGGAGCGCCCTCTACCCCTCCCACGGAACCGGACTTGATAGTTTCCCATCATCCGGCTCCTACACCTCCATCCAACGCATGAAGCCGCGCCGTAAGCCGTCCCTCATGATGGGCATGATGACAGGGGACACAGAGGACAATCCTCTTGCGCGTCCGAGCGGCTCGGATGCGAACATCCAAGCCTCTGTCCTTCATGTCCTTCAAACGCCGAGCGTGATGCACCTCAACAGGTACACCGTCCGCCCTACATGCCTCGCAAGTCTTCGCGCGCAATCGGTCGAGAACGTCCGATCGAACACTGGTGAAGTCACGGGGCACATAGTCAACGATCGTGCGACGCACGACCTCATTGCTGACGTGCTTCAAGGCGAACACCGCCATGAAGCGTTTCGAGGTTTGACCCTGATACCACAGGCCATATCCATCCCTATGTTGGAGCTTCCGGCAGATCTTCGCAGCGGAGCATTTATGCTTCCGTGCCAAGGTATTGATCAGGCTGCGCCACCAAACATTGTATAGCCGCCCGATCTCGTGACGCCACGACGTACCGAGTTTGTAATACTCGGCTATCCCACGCATCATTGCGTTATACCTTGTGATGATCTGGATATCTGAGTCGTGGATCATCTCCGGCCTCATCATTCCTCGATTCATGTGATATGAACCGAGCCGATTGCGTTCGACAAAGCCGATCAGCTTGTCGACGGGTGCGTGTAGCTGCAGACGATCACTAGACATCTTGGCTACCACGGTCTTCTGACCGTGCCATTTATAACGATGGAGCCGTTGATGATTGTACGTCCGCACGCTGTACCCGAGGAAGGTCACACCATCGTCGGCCTTCCGGATTCCCGTCTTCTGCGGTGACGTTTCGAGCTTGAGGGTCACGTTCAGAAATTTCTGGACGGTCTCCATAACAGCTTGGGCGTCAGCCTTACTGCCTATGACACCGATGACGAAATCGTCGGCATATCGACAATACATGAGACGACGGAAGCCCGGATCGAACCAATCCGAGGCTGGGACATCCCTTCGCTTTTGCTCAAACTCCCTGATCTCAGCAAGGATTGGCGGAATTTCGTGTTGATTTCCCGATTCTTCCAGAGCCTTGATCTTCTTCCGACGCCGGGCGATCCGATCGCGGAACACTATATATGCCGAAGAGTTTCGGCGCTTGGTTCCTTTATCGAACCCGGCCTTCATCGTTTTCATGTGCTCGTCGAGTTCATGAAGGTAGATGTTGGCAAGGATCGGCGAGATTACACCTCCTTGAGGCGTGCCGCTGAACGTCTTGTTAAACGTCCAATCCTCCATGTATCCTGCTTTCAGCATCCGACCGATGAGGCATATGAGCCTCTCGTCGTCGATCCGCTTGCGCAACAGATTGAGGAGGATGTCGTGATCGACGTTGTCGAAGAAACTCGACACGTCTACCTCGACGAGCCACTTGACCCCGCTCCAGCCGTACTTGATTTGCTCAAGCGCGGTGTGACAGGATCGACCTTTCCGGAACCCGTGCGTACGATCGGAGAAGATCGGCTCATAAACGTATTCGAGCAGAATCTTCACCGCCGCTTGCACAAGCTTGTCGTCGGCAGTGGGAATACCCAGCGGCCGTTTCCGACCATCGGGTTTCGGTATGTATAGCCTGCGGGCAGGAGCAAAACGGTAGGTGCCGTCCATCACGCCGGTAATGATCCGCTCCACCCTTTCCAGCGAGAAGCCGTTCAGGGTGTTGTTGGGATCGACGCCCGGCGTCAGCGCGCCCTGATTGGACGCGATGTCCTCATATGCTTGTTCCCAGATGCTGGGGCACGCGAGGAGGCGGAACAGTCCATTGATCCGCTTGCCCTGCCGCGACAGAGCTGGGATTGAGGCCAGCCTCTTCTCCACGATCTCGGAACGCATCAGCGCCTCCGTGGGGCATTGCCCCGCATCGTCATGAAGTTGTTGACCTCGGCAGATGCGTCACCCTTCACCCGGCGAGAGGCGATCCCCGGCCCTGTTACCAGAGCCGTTTCCCGCATGGCCGTCCGCCCGGAAGCGGCTGTCCCGGGCATTACCCCGGGCATTTGGCTAATATGGTGACTCCGTCGCCATGCGGGACTGGTGAAGCCAGCCCGTTTAGGCGATCCCGCATTTACGTCATTTCTCAGATTCGACGTGGACAGGTGCCCCGTTCGACCCTTGGCCCTGCGACGCAGGGTGGTCCGCGTGACCGGATCGAAAGCTTGCAGAGGTTTTCCGCATCTTTCTCTCGAGCGTGAACTGAATCGATTTTCACACTCCACGCGGCGAAGACGCGACAGCCGTTGATGCGTCTCGACCGAAATCAAGTACCAGGTCTGGGATTTACGCAGTGTAGCATTCACCATACACGTCTTGCCCTGACCCTTGGCCGACCTACAACGGTTTCGGTCCCTGAGGGCCTTGCTCTCAACATGCTCTTGTCCCCTGCCGGTTTCCCCGGTCGCAGCCATTGCTGGCCAAGGTAAGTTGAGTGGGCATCGAATATGCTCCGGTTATTCGAGCGGGCTAGGCCCGCACTGAGAAACAACGCCGAAACGGCGCACGATCCAGATCTCAGCGGTGTAAGCAGCCGTTTCTTGCGACAGCGCGGCGCTATATTGGATGTGCTTTAGCTCGATTTTCATGGGGAAGCTCCAGACCGCTCCAGCAAACGGAGCGCCCCTCCCCATCCTCCTCCCCTCCTTTCGGTCAGTGCGGACCGTCCTGCGCTCCGAGGGGCCTGTATTCCGCGTCATAGGAACAGCTCTTCTCGAACTCCGGATCGTCCGTTTCATCGACCAGAAAACCGGTGATCTCCTCGGCAGGCTCTGCGTCGAGCACTGCGGCAGCATTGGGAAGCAGGCGGACAGGGAATATCCCCGTCCCGACAATTCCTTCGGCTTGCCGCATTGCGTCGGTGTGATCCTCCGCCGTTACCGCGACCTTGACCCTGATCGTCGCATAGACATGGACATGATGAAGCTTGCTCATTCGTCGATCTCCTCGACGCTGCTTTCACCATCGACGTCGAACGGGCCGGTGTCGGTGTCGATCGGCTCGTGGTCGGAACTGTAATCGTCGATCTGCTCGATTGTCGGGGACAGCCATTCGACGAAACGGTCGGCGCGACCCTGCGCCTGGGCGGCGCCTTCCGCATCGACGATCACGGAGATGAACGCCTTCACGTCGACCTGGTATCTAGGCATCGTTCGTCTCCCTTCCCTTGCCCCAGCGCTGGACGGTCTCGGTCTCGACCTGTTCGACCTGCACGATCCGGCCCCGGTTCATCGCCGCGTCGACGGGCGCGCAAAGCACGAAGTCGACTTCGAAGGCGCGTTCGGGGTCGTACCAGGGACCGAAACCCGGCTCCGTCTGTCCGGGAAGAGGCTCCTGGCGACGCAAGGCCTTGCGCGTCTCGCGTTCGATCGCGGCGAGGTCGGCTTCGACCCTGGGATTGATGGCGTCGCCGATGACGTTCACCTTGGCGGTGATCTCGACCAGCTCGGTGTGGAGATGGCTGGATCGCATGACGACGAGCACCTTGCGTTGTATTATCATGATGATTTCCTTTCTGAGAGCGACGTGTCGGCGGGATCGCCTTCGACGATGAGGGGCGGCAGGCGAAAATCGGCAGCGTCGAACCAGGCGATGATCGCTTCGAGCGAACCGAGCTTTTCGGCAGTTCCCCGGTTCAACACGACGTAGCCGCCTTCGTCGGCCGGATAGGAAGCCGGCTCGCCCTCGCCGGTGAAGACGACGCGTTCGGGATTCCACTCGCCGGGATAGCCGTCGCACGAGCGGATAAAAGGCAGGTTCAGCTCGATGCATCGCGCTTCGAGGTCCTCGAATTGTCCACCGACGACGCCGTAAGCATAGAGGTCGAGTGGCTGGCCGGGCGTGCGATGGGACGGATCGAAGGGTTCGCCATCCCACTCGACCGACAGCCGCTCGGCGAGGATGATGTCCGCCAACTCGTCATAGGCGGCTGCGGAGAGCGTTCCACCCAATCGGATGGACGCGGGTACTCGATTGGCCATGATAACCTCCGTAGGTTTGCTCCCGCCTGACACGGGGGCTGGATCGGACTGCTTCGGATTTCGATGTGCTCGGAGCAGCGGCTGGGCATGGCCACGACAGCTGCGCCTGAGCGTCAGCGATCAAATGGCTAGCTGGCGCCGGATCGGATCATCCCAGGCGAAGCGCAGCGGCATATTGGCGTAGCAGGTCGGCCATCGCGCTTCGGGCATGGCCCTTATTGCCGATGACGATCTCGGGCTGGAGTTCCCGGCCGAGCGCGGTGCGGTAACTGCGCGGCAATTGACCGTTTGCGTCCTCGACGACGATGCGGTGGCCACGAGGCTCCGCTGGGCCACCGTAACGCGCGGTGAAATCCCCGAGGCGCCCCGAAAGGCCAGCGGCCATCTTGCTCCAGCGGATGTGTCCGGCGGCAAATTGGTCGCCGGGCGCGCGGCCGCGCGCGAGCCAATGGCGGAACTGCGCGCGCTGCTGGAGCACTGAATTGCGCGTCCGTTCCATTGTTCGGGCGAGAGGCAGCATATCGGCATCAGCGTCGATGCGGCCGAGTTCCGCGTCGTCGGCAACGACCAGAATATCGGTATAGTCGCCTTGGCGCAGGAACTGGCGAAGCGCAGCACCATCGCCAGGTGCCGGGCCCGTCGATGTCCATAGCGGGCGGAGCCCGGATTCGGCGTTGGCCACAAAAAGGGCCGCGGCTTCGTATCCGGGCCGTTGGTGCAGCATCGCGAGGATGCCGATAGCCCCTGCCGTGATTTCGGATTCGCCGAGCAGAAGCAGACGCCGATGCCATGAAACGGGTGGAGGAACGTCGCTCGGGCTTGGCCATTGGCTGGGAAGCGGGCGTGCGGCTCGCGGGGTATCCGCGCGAATGGGCTCGGACGGAGTGGCCGCGAAGGATCGTCGGGCGACGTCGAAGACGTCGTCGGGTTGGCCGCCGCCATCCAGAAAGCCCTGATGGTAAGCGGGTCGGCGAACATCCGGTTGGTCCGGACGGGGCGACGACGGCGGCCGTGCCAACCATCCGGCGCGCGCGGCATAGCGGCCATCGGCATACGCAACGGCGGCGTCCCAGTCATAACCATGAATTTTGCGAGCATGGAGAATGGCGACATGGCGACTGTCTGTGCTGCCCTGCGCGATCTGCCGTTCGACAAAGGTGAAGTTCGCAGCCCTACGCTGTTGCTCGGTCTCCAGTCGGATCGCTTCGTGCAGCGGACCAAGCATCTGGACGCGCTCGCGGGTCCGCGCCATGCGGACGTCCAGCGGCGCGTCGTGCGGAAGATCGGGGAGGCATCTCCAGGCGTCGGCTATCGCTCGAGCGTGGTGGGCCGGACGGCCGCGCGCTATCCAGCATCCCGCGTCGGCGGGATCGAAGATGTCGGTTATGTCGGGAGTCCTTTGCGCGGCTGTTCAAGCTGCGAGCTGAAGCAGCGGCAACGCGGTGACATCGCCTTGCGTCGCGGCGCGATCGAGTACCGGGTAAGGCAGGCTCGGGACCTTTCGGGCCGCGATCCGGGCTGCCTTCGTGAGAGGAAAAAGAAAAGTATGGCAGCCAGGATGGCGCCGTCTGCGCAGGAACCCTGTGCGCTCGAGGTCGGCGAGCCAATCCGCGCGGTCTTCGCCGAAGCTCGGCGGCCTCGCCCCGGCTTCGAGAAGCGTGTCCATCGCATAGCGCTGGCCGCACTCGGCGTTGCGTATCTTGGATATGGCGCGCGAGGAGATCGGCTGGCCGTCAGGCAGGATCAGGTCGGTGCGCGGGCTCGATCTCCCAGAATATTGGCTCCCGGCCGCGCAATATACGAGGCCGCAATGCCCGGGCAGGACCAGTCGGCCATCGGCATCGACGCGTCGCACGGGATCAGCGTAGGAGATGACCGAGAGGATTTCAGGCTTCTCGCGCCGCAGGAGCCGGAATGCTCGGGCGATCATGAAAGTCTCGGCGTTGCCGCCCTGGGAATCGTCGATGACGAGACGCCCGAGATCGCAAGCCGTCCGTGGATCGGTGAGACCCGCGCTCTTGGGCACGCTGGCGTTGTTGACCGGGTGCGAGAAGACGCAGACCCCGACCAGCTCGGAGCGACCGCCCTTTCCATTTGCGAAGAGGCCCACCGAAAGGCGCGCGACAGGCATAGAGGCCGTATAGTGATGCGCCTGCACGAAGGGCGCCGCCTGGCGCTTGGTGCTGATGACATCGACGGCGAGGCGCTTGGGATCGATTTCCGTGGCGTTCGGGATCCAGCGGCAGCGACGATCGCGCCAGCGTTGGGTGCGGGTGGTGAGCACGGCAATCTCCTTATGGATTGCCTTCCGCCCTCTCCCTCCCCTCCCTCTGCTCTTCGGCGGTTCAGTCTTCCCAATTCTCGAAAGAAAGCCCCTCGACGCGGGAGAACTCGCGGATATTGCGGGTGATCACGGTGAACCCGCGCGCAAGCGCCTGGCCCGCGATCAGGGTATCGAGCGGCCCGATGGGTTTACCTATGCGGGCCAGGTTCGTTCGAACCTCTCCGGCCGTTCGGCTATCTGCGCGCGCGAAGTCCACGACCTCGAACCGCAAGGCACCGATCCGATCCAGATTCTCCTTGACCCGCGCGCTGTTGAACGCGCCGAAATAGAGTTCGTGCATGACGATCGACGACACGACGCAATCGAGCGTGCTGTGCCGCTCGAGATTCTTCCAGACCTGCTTATTCCCCTTGAACAGCGCGATGATTGTGTTGGCATCGAGCGAAAACGTCATGCGTCAGGGTCCATGGCGTCGCGAATTTCGAACTTCTGCGGCTCGTTGACCGCGGCCTCAAAATCTTCGTCCACCGGACCAACCAGCGCCTTGAGCCAGTTCCAGTCGGACGAGATCGGTTCGAGGATGACGGCATCTCCCTCTCGTCGAATGCGAACCTGATCTCCCTCGAAGCGAAACTCCTTGGGTAAACGCACGGCCTGGGAGCGACCGGTCTTGAATATCTTGGCGATTTCCATGTTCGCCTCCTATGCCTGTGGTAGGTATCAAAGATATATATCACGGTGCGGGGCGTACCGGAAGCGCCAACATGCCATTCTCCGCCCGGCGTTCCGTCCACAGAAGCGTGAAGCAGCGGCGGTCAGGGTTTCTTGGCCATTGGGCCGCAGCCCTCATCGCTGTGTGAGGGTTGAGTCGGAGGCGGTCGATTACTCGCCGAGCCTTTCAGCAGCGCATGAATCAGCCGCTCTTCTTTTTTGCTGATCCGGTGACGCCGGCGATCGCGCTCGATTTGCTGTTGCACGGCCTCGGCGCTGTAGCCGGTTGGGGAATTCTCGGTCATGCCGGTATCTCCGACCAGCCGCCAGCAGCGCTGATCCAGACCATGCCTAATGCTCCCGGCCGGGCCTCTTGCCCATCGATGGTCCGGGTGCCGGGATCACGCACGATCACGCCGCCGCTGTCATTGACGCGCAGCGGCGCCCTCCCGCCGAGCACGATCAAGTCGCCACGGCCGCCAGGCAAATGAACCATGTCGCCTGGCTCGACCTTGGCAGCCAGTTCGCGACCGATCGTGTAATGGAGCGTCCAGCCATTGCCGGTAATGTGTGTCATACACATCCTCCTTCCAAAAGGTTCGTTGAGGTCCACGGTGCGTCGCGACCGCGGGATGGGGAAATCCGGATCGAGGACATAGGAAATGTCTTTGCCTGCGAAGGCGGGTGGTCAGGCACGCTGCTTCAGTCGCTTCGCGGCAGCGGGATCGGGACGGCTTGCCCGCTGGCGAGGTTGAGGAAGGCGCCAGCGTGGCCGATGGAGCCGCGCCCGAGGAGATCGAACAAAAGCGCGAGAGCGTGGCTCGCCAGGACGCGGTTGACGAACAGCGATTGACGCTCGAGCGCCTCGGCAACCGAGCATGACGGGGCATTGTCGTCGGCCGAGCTTTCGTCTGCGAGTTCCGGGAAATATTCGAGCACGGTCGGAAGACGTCGGACGGCCTTGTCATTGGCACGGCCCGGGCAGCCGATAAGATATTGTCCGTCGGTCGCGCGATTTCCGAGATCCATCCAGTAGCTGGGCATGGATTTCCTCGCGCCAAGCGCCGAACCAATCGTGCGACGGGCCGAGGCGGTGTCGACGCAGGTGATGAGCATGTCGGCGTCTTCCACACCGATCGCGCCGGGTGCGCGACCATGAACCGCCTCCCAGGAGAGCCCGTGCGCGAGGTTGATCCTTTCCGTCAGTGTGCGCGCCTTCGAATTCCCTAGATCGCACCGGTAGAAGGGCTGGCGGCCGAGATTGGCTTCACTGACGGTATCATCGTCGACCACGGTGACATGGAGCGATCGGGAGGAGATCGCCCGCAGTGCCGTGTCCAGTGAGGCGAGACCCATCAACATCTGAGCGCCGTTCCCTCCGCAGCCGGCGAGCAGTATCCTTATGGTGCGATTGTCGAAGGCGGCGGGAAGATAGTGGCGGTCCTTGTGGTCAGGCTGCATCATCATCTCCTGAGAAAGGACTGCGCGGGACAGCCAGGAACAAGCCGTTGGCGCAGAGGCGCGACGCCATTTCCAGACCCTCCGCGTGGTCGAGCCGGCCGATCACGATCGCTATCTTCGTGGCATCGGCGTCGTCGGCATCGTCGGTGGCGCTGAAGAATGCACGACCGGATCCGTGGCTGTGAATGTCGCAGACGACATGCCAATCAGGCGCCAGGACAGGCGTGCGGTACACGAGGCGCGAAGGCGTTGCCTCGTCGATGGCGGGGAAATGCAACGAGAAGGCCTTGGTCGCCTCGTTCCAGAGCACGAACCCGGCGGCCTCGTTAGGCAAGGCCGCATAGAAATGCTCGAGAATGGACACAAGATGCTCGCGCGGGATCAGTCCGCACCGCAGATCGGCCCTTGGCTCGCCGGCGCTGCCATAGGGGAGATAAGCGGAGATCGGCGGCGTTAGAGGAACATCGAGCGCGAGCCAGGCCCGGCGCAGGATGAGCATGACACCGTCGTTCCCGATGGCGAGACCGTGGCCGGTGCGTGCGGCGCGAAGCGCATCGAGGGCGGGCGATCGCCCGTGGGGCGGAACCGGGTAGCAGGGTACAGCGGAGAGCACCGCGGCGGCTGTCGGATCATCGGCAAGCAGGGTCATCGCCGCGCGCTCGCAATAAGCTTCCCGACCGTCATCGGCTCGGCCGAAGCTGCCCGCGAGGTTTGCCGGCCGCGGAAGGGCCTGAGACGGCGGACTGGAAAGCGGACCGCACGTCGCGCGGCGAGATCGTCCCAGAGCCTGACAAGTCCCCCCTTGCCGGTGACGGTCAGTTCCTGGCCCGTATTGGGGTGCGTCGACCAGGAGTCGAATATCGCGCGCTCGAATTCCGGGATGGACGCGATCGTCGGCGATTTCGGCTGCGGGATGTTCCCCCAGCAAAGCCGCCCGTCGACGTAGACATTGAGGACCGGCGAGTGCAGCAGCTCGGTGTCGGCGGTGGGGCGTTCGTCGGTCGGAAGAGCATAGACGCCGAGGCTGGACCTCGTGGCGACAAACAGATGCGCCGGGTACGGGACGGGCAGGATCGTTCGCTCGGATAGTACCTTGAGGCCAACGGGCGGGCTCGACAGAGCGAAATAAGCTGAGCGCACCTGTGCCGGAGTCCACCATGCGAGCATGTCGGGATGGGCAACCAACACGCTGGCTGGCAGTATCTCGGGCAGGACGGTCCGGCCAAGCGCCTCGGTCCATTGCCGCAGGTGCGCGCGCGTCAGCGGAGCCCCCGCACCAATCGACGGCTGGCCTTCATCATCGTGCCCGACCGCGTGGATGCTGGCAAAGGCCGGCGCATCCCGTCGGGTCGCGCCGTAGGAGTTGATGTTGCGGGCCGCGTCGCGCCTATAGAGCAGGATGGCGTTGGTCAGCACCACGCCGCCGCCGCTCGCTTCGAAATGGGTGCTATGATCGGGCATGTAGGCCTCACAGGTTGTTGGGATCCAGTTGGATCAGGTGCTGGGCGGCGAGCAGGAATTGAGCGCCGAGCCGCAATGAGGTGAGCCAGTCGTCGATCCGGTTCGCGTCCGGCAGCGGGCAGAGTCCCGCGATGTCCATGAAGCCCATTTCCATGCCGTGTCGGCCGACATCGTCGAGTTCGGGCGCGAACTGCTCTGCGGGCACGATCGTCAGCGGCGGCAATGACGAGCATTCCTCGAAGCCGGGGACGTACTGGTAGATGAGATCGATGTCGAAGTGCCAGGCATTGCGTTCCGGTGGCAGCCGCTTCAAGGCGCGCCGCGCATGGTGGAGGCTGCACAGCTTCTGTCGCAGGCCGGTAGGGAGTTCCGCCGGTCGCGCGGCATTCGCCGTGATCATCCAATCGGGGCGGCGGGCGTTCATCGTGGACGGCAGCGCCTGCTCCTCGAGGTCGGCCTCGTCCGCGCCATGGTAGTAGATCAGGGATTGACGGGCGCCTTCGTCTTCCGTCTCTCCGTCCCAATAGTACATGGCGATTTGGTCGAAGAGGTCCTGGTAGCCGAAGACCGGGAGGACGCAGCCCAGGCTTTGCTCGAGCGCGCGATAGGCAGCGGCGCGCCAGGATATCGGCGCATCGCTGGTCTCGATCCATCCAAGGTCCATCTGCCCCATGCTGTCGCAGACGATGGCGATCGCCGGCGGGTCGCCGTCCTCGCCCTTCAGGACGGTCATCCGGAAGTCGGCGAGGTCGACCGGCGCTAGGATTTCAAGCACCGCTGCGCCGAAGACCTGTTCGATGCGGCGACGGGCCTGCGCGCGGGTATATTGTTTCGGCGACGTTTCCCTTGCCGCGACCCAGCCGCCGATCAGCTTGTGATGCGGTCCCAGCGGATGGTCGAAGAGGGTGGGAATATCGTCAGAGAGCGCGACGGATCGCCCCGCGAAATCAGCCGAGGGGCGGGAGGCTGAGGCCCGGAGGGGGTTCAAGCGGCTCGACGGCTTCGCTCGAGTGGTTGTCCGGGTCGAGGAGAAGCCGCGCGTGGAGGGCCTGGACGTGCGTGCTGCAGGCAGGCGGGGTGAAGTCGGTCGTGTCGCCATCGTCGGACTCGATCCAATGGAGGAGCGTTTTGCGGGGTGCTGCCGGGCTGGCCGCGCGCTTGCCGTGGGGCATGATCAGCCCTTGGTGCCGACCGCGCGGCGATATTCGGTGACGTGCGCGCTGCCCGATACGCCGGCATCCGCGATCTCGGCGTTGAGGATCGCCGGATAGAGCGTGGCATGGTAGGCGCGCAGGCCTTCCGGGTCGTTCGCGAGGTGCGGCGGCACCGGAAGGTCGATGCCGTCATATCTATATGTGCGGGTGAGATGATTGATCTTCATGGTTAGTCTCTCGGGCTTGTGATCGTGGAACAGGCTGAGCGAAGTCCGTCAGAAGAGGCTGGCGGGTTCGTCCGGCTTTGCGTTGGCCGGCGGACTGTTCGGGGCCGGAGGTTTCGTGGCGACGGCGTGCGCGCTCGACCTGGGCGGCGGCGCCGCGGTCTTCGCCTTTGCGGCTTCTGCGGCGGCGGCCTTCGCGTCTTCGGCCACCTGCCGTTGCTCGGCGAGTTGGTCGGCGAGCGTCTTGCGCGAAGCGATGAGCTGCCCGAGCGCGCCGTCCGGCCCCTTGGCGAGTTCCGCATCGATCTCGGCGGCGCTCGCCGTGATCGAGATCGGCCGGGTTTCGCCGGATTCGAGCTTGGAACCCGGGCCTTCCGCTTTGCGGGGAATGACGGTCAGGGTGACGGTGTCGTCGGGGCCGGCGATGAGGTCGAAGCCGAGCGAGTAGCGGGTGAGCAGCGGGAGCAGGCTTGCAATCAGCATGGTGGTCAGTCCTTGTCCTGGAAGAGCGTGGGAGCGGGTCAGGCAGCGATTTCGGGGATCGGCGCTTGGGCCGGCGGGACGGCACGGATCGGAGGCGGGCCATATTGGCCGTCGAGCGTCATGGCGCTCGGCAGACGGCCGGCCCAATCGAACCCGGTTCGGTTGAGCATGCCCGCGATGAGGTCGACCCTCTTGGAGGTGAGGAGCCTGGCGAAGGCCTTCTCGCCAATATGAGCGACCAGACCGCATTCCTGGGCGATGAATTTGAGCTCGTCCTTGGTGTAGCGTTCGAGGAACGCCTGATCGACCTGCCAGCTGTCGCGCAGGTCGACCTCGAAGACCCTTGCGAGGTCGGCGACATGCCCGAAGGCGAGAACATCCTTGGCGTAGGCGGCGCCGATGATCGAAAGCACGACTTCCGCCTGGCGGTTGGGCAGCGCCTGGATCGCGGTGATCTTGGCGCCATAGTCAAGGTCCGGGAAGGAGGCGCCGACCAGCAAGCCGGCGCGCGAGGTCAGGGTCTCGGCCTTGATCTGCGAGAGCGTGCCGGACATCGCGGCGACGAGGATCGTCGTGTGGGCGCGGCCACCATTGCCGGCAAGCGCACGCGCGAGCGCGGTTCGCCATGTCGCCTCGCGCAGGTCGGTGATGCGTCGCGCGATCGATTGGGCCGTGACGGTCTGCTTGTGCGCGGTCGACGTGCTGCTCGCGGAAGGGACCGAGGGCGAACGGGCGGATGAGCGCGTCTCGTTCCCGCCGGAGGATCGGGCATCGTCGGCTGACGGATGTCGGGAGTCTCCCGCCGACGCGGTATCGTCGACGGACGGCTCTTGTTCGTCGTGATCACCGTCATCGCCAGCAGGCGGAGCCGCGGCCCTTGCTGCCTTCTCGGCGCGTTCCTGCTCCTCGAAACGGATCATTTCGGCGGTTTGGGTCTTCAACTCGAAGCATGTCGGATTGGTGCAGTGCCCGTCGTCGACATGGGTTTCGAAGAGGACGCGCTGCGCACCCGAGTTGAACGGGCAGGTGGTGCATTCGGTCTTATCGAAGCAGGCGTTGCCAAGGTTCTGCGTGACGCGCATGAGCAGTTCGCGCGTCTTGGCGACGTCGAGGCCGGCGCTCAGGATCGTTTCGAGGGCCTTGTCCTGCTTGTCGCCGGGCACGGCCGCGAGCAGCTCGGCATGCCCGATCTTGATCCGGCGTTCATCGAGTGCGAGCTTGACGGAGTCGTTGAGCTCGGCGAGCGCCAGGCGGCGATCGAGCTTGGCCCGGGACCAACCGAGCCGTCCTGCGGCTTCGGCACGGTCGCCCTGGCACGCTGCGAGGTAGCGGACGGCGGCATCCGCCTGCTCGGTTTCCGAAGGGTCGTCACGGTCGTCATTCTCGGCGATCGCGGCTTCGAGTGCTTCCTGATCGGTCATTTCGCGGATGACGACAGGAACGTGACCGTCAGGACCATAGGCTTCCAGCGCGGCCCGGTAGCGGCGCTCGCCGGCGACGATGGAGAAGACGTCGCCCTTCGGACGAAGCAGGATGGGCTGGAGCACGCCACGCAGCCGGATCGAGGCTACGAGATCATCATGCTTTTTCTGGTCGAAATAGCGGCGGGGGTTATCCCCCTTTACGATCCTGGAGAGTCGCAGCGTGGTGGGATAGGTCGGTTGCGGTACGTCCATGGCTGATCTCCTCGTGGAATGTGACAGGCCCCGTCGTGCCGGGCCGTGTGTGCGGCTGCTGCGGGTCGAGCTGTCGATGGCGAAGTCGCGCGATCGATATCGGTCAGGTCACCGAATTGGTGGGGATGACGGCAACCTCGGTCGGATCACCATTACCCCTCCCCCTTCCCTCCCGTGGCCGGAGGGCCCGGTGGAGGGGCAGTCGTTTTCGAATGGGTTGAGCTTCCCCACGTCGAGCGTTGAGAAATCTCGCACGGTGCGCGTCACTTGCGCCGTTGGTTATCGCGTGATCACGCGGCGGGTGAGGTCGGGGATGCGAACATTGTCATAGGGACTGCTGACCGACATCTCGAGCGCGTCACGCTGCGCGCGATACCAGTCGGTGGCCTCGACCTTGTAGGTCTCGGTTGCATAGGGCTCACCGCCGCTTGAGAATTCGATCTCGACGGTGAAGCTGTGGAGCTCGATGTGCGAAGATGCGTGCATGATGACTTCCTTTCGAAACGAAAAGGGCGGCTCCGACCAAGGTCGAAGCCGCCGAGCATGAGCGGGGTTGAAACTGGAGGGGCCGCACCGTGGTCCGCAGCTGACCGAGTGCGAACATGCCGAATGAGTTCGGAAATACATGCGAGCGGGATTTGCCCGTCGATGGCTATTTACGCGGGAACCGATCCGCCATGGGCCTTCTCCAGGACGATACTGCGCGGCCCAATAACCACGCCAACCATGACCGCCCTCCTCCCCTCCCTTTTTGACTCGCGCGATGAATTTCGGCACTTGTCGTTTACGCTTGCGCAAGTGAGCCCGGTTCAAGACCGCTATTTCCAGCCAGAAGAAGGACGTTGCATGGCCGAGACCGAAGAAGCGGGCGTCATGTCTTTGACCGTGACGCTACTCAGCGCTTATTTTGCGAACAACACCGTCCCAAGCAGCGAACTGCCTGCACTCGTCGAGGGCACACGACGGGCCCTGCTGGGCGGCGCACCAGTCGCTGCCTCGGCGCCCGAAGTGAAGACCGAGGAAGACGGGGTCGAAGTCCCCGCTCCCGCATCCGATTTCAGGCCGGCCGTGACGGTGGAGGAAAGCCTTCTATCCGATGGTCGCGCCGGGCTATTCCGCGGCGCGGCGCGAAGTCGCGATGCGGCTTGGATTGGGTGGAAAGCGCAAGGGCGTGTCGCCGCCTCCAGCGCCCGAACCCGAAGCCGCGCCGGCAAGTGTCGCAGAAGCGGCAGTGTTGGGTTGGACGGCTCCCAACGGCATCGTGATGTGCCAGGATGAGGTCGTTGAAACACTCACATGAAGGAGCCGC